>CBFGOI010000011.1:0-66905 GCA_965650335.1 uncultured Pedobacter sp.
GATGGCAATTGCCTTAGGCATAGCCATCATTGATCTAAGTGATGCTAAATATTACCTCTTCACCGGCTTCTCCTTTGCGGATTACTACGTGCCAAGTATCCAAATTAAGGTACCGTCGCCGCTTTATATTCCTTTGTGATTATGGGCTAGCCGTTTGAAATAATCAGAGACACCATCTGGAATTATCAGATTAAGAAGAACATGGCAGAATATGCACTAAAATTTTAAACCTCAAAACCAAGCTTTTTCCTCTTCTACTACAACTTTTGAATCTGATCCTTGAATTGTTCATTCTGCGCTACACCAAATGAATAATAATGGATTCCCAAAAAAAAAGGACCTAGATTTTAGAATCATAAGTCCTTGATATTCATGTCGGGATGGCGGGATTCGAACCCACGACCTCCAGCACCCCATAACTAGCCGATTTTGCTGTTATGTAAATTAATCTGTTAATAATCAAGCTTATATAGCTCTCCGTGGTTTCTTTAGGAACACGAAAAGGTACACGGGTAAATATAGGAATTACTCCTAGTTACATCAACCCCTCATCAGCAAAACTAAAGTAAGATTCACTAGTCAAAATGATGTGGTCATGAACTACAATATCTAACAACTCTCCTGCACCCTTCAACTTCCTGGTCAAAATAATATCTGCTTGACTTGGACTCAGATTTCCACTGGGATGATTATGTGCTAACACAATTGATGATGCTGCACTCTTCAATGCTGCTGCGAACACTAGTTTCGGATCTGCAACAGTTCCTGACATTCCACCAGTACTAATTTCAATGATCCCTAAAACGCGATTAGCTCTATTCAGAAGCATTACTTTAAACTCCTCAACAAATTCCATTGTGTCTTGATTCCAATGCTTCTTGAGTACTTCAAATGCGTCTGCTGACTTGGTGATCTTAGGTCGTTCTGATGCTTTTACCTTTGATTTGTAAATGAGCTGCACCTCGGCAACTTCCCATGTAGTTTGTTCCATATTCGTTTGAATTAATTTGGAACTCTCCTGAGCTTTAGGCAATCAAGTCCAAAAGGAAACGATATAAATGGATTGTGAAGGGGCTTTGTGGGTTTATGCTCGGCAATCTTTTGGACGCTTCAGCAGCCTAAAGCTTAACTTTGTGTAAACTATTAATGATAATAACCAATTGTTGTAGTCTGGTTCAATTATTATTTGTTCGTTTAATAATGTACCTTGCAAATGAGTGTGTAGCGCTATAAACTCGCCACTGTTATCTCCTTTTAAAAAAGGAAATGTTATTGAAAATCTTCGATGCTTAGGTTATCAGGATCTTTGGTAATCAATGTTGCATTTAATTTTATGCGAAGGTTTTGAGATTTATCACCAGGAAATGGGTCGACTATATAAACCTCCCGGTTTTTTGGGAAATGTTTGTCGATTAAGTCATTAATCTCTGAATCACCACAACCATAGCCTATGATAATCAAAACAGTAGAGTCTCTTAGGTTTTGTTCAAAGTGTTGGAAAATAGGCTCATAGTATGCTGGCTCTCGGTATCTAAGGATTTTTGATGTGGTTCCAGATAAGAAATCTGAATGGTAGTTTGTAAAGTCGTTATCGTATGAAAGCTCATCTTTATCGTTAAGAACTTCTTTATATAGATCTTCTAAACTAACTCCATATCTTATTTTAATGTATTCAACTGCTCCATTTTGAGAATGAAAAGGGTATTGATCGAGACTTCCATGAAGTTTGTAAAGTCTAAATTTACTTTGAAATGAATTCGTAAAATATCTAAGACGAACTTTGGATCCATCTAATTCACCATAAAAGGGAGAACCAAGCTCGGTAAATCCGTCATCAAGTTCGCCTTTGAGAATATCCGAACTTTTTAGAGTTTCGAAGAATAAATCATGGTTTAAGGTGTGCACGTGAATTATATCACTAGCAGACCAAGCTTCTAAACATCTTGTGAATCCAGAGTAATTCCTCCAGTTAGGATGTCCATGGCTCACCGTGTCATAATATTTATTTCCGTCTCTATCCTTTATCAGTGCTGAAATTATCTGATTGAAGATTTTGTTAGCTTCGAATAGAATGTCTCCAATATCCCTTTGTATATTGTGTATTTCTTTAAACGCATTACAGAAGTAGCCAAACTCCTCCTCTACACTTTCTCCTTTGAGTTTTGCTTGCAAGTCATCATAGAACTGTTCATAATCAAAGGTATTCTGCCGACAATAAAACGCTATATACTCCAGAACAAACAATTTTGACCCATAGTAACTAGTGCTTTTTTTAAATGGATCAGGCTTGCCATGCAACCAGGCAAACGCGCCACTAGTACTTATCGTAAAATCAGTTGGCTTTAGCTCTGTTATTTTGGTGTTAAGTTCTACAGCAGTAGGGTAGCCTCTATTGACAGAAAAGCCAGCTCCAAGTAATAACGAAATTTGACTCATGATTCAACCTGCTAATTTACAACGTAAGCCTTTTAAATAAATAGCTCTCACTTCAGCTGATTGAATAATTGAAATTCCACATCCATAAGTATCTGACCTGGGTGTTGTGCTCTAACTGTCTCCTGAAATGCTAAGTATTGCTCGTTACTTCACTGTCTATTTATTTACATGACATTTGCAGTCCCATTGTAATCTACAGTTCTTATCATTTATCTTGGAATCTGGAAGGTTAGCAAATCATAATAGTCTGCTCTCATTTCACTTGAGCACTGAATTAGAGAGAACCTTGCGATGTTTGAATTGAATCTGTCTATACAGTCTTTTACTTTCAAATCTTCTTGTAGGTGCGAGGTGAATGCCAACACGTAGTATATTTTTTTTCGAAAAAGGAGCTTGAATTCATCTATGGTAAAGCCAGTAATGTATTGCTTAGCTACGAGCTTATTATATAACTCTTCTAAGAAAGCCATATCTTCTGTCCCAAGTGTGTCTTTAAGCCGTCGTGCTGAAATCTTAATCTGGTTTTCTAATTCTCTCAGCCTGGAAGTAAACCCGTACTTCACGTGTATCAAATACAAATTTGAATCATCGTAGTGGATTATATCGCACAGTTCAATGTTTTGGACTATGACAGTATCTGCGACTAAGTAATTCGGCATGTTACGGTATAGTAGATTATATTCACCTTCTGTTCTCAAAGTCTCTTTATCCCATTTTAACGGGAGTATTGACAATGGTGCCGCATAAGAGGTCAATACATGCTGTGTGCTTATTTTCAAGTCTTTTATAAATGAATCACGTAAGTGGTACCATTTTGTATCTATCAAGAACGTTGGTTTACCTTCAACCATAAACTCAGTTGAAAAATGGAAGAGAAAGCCGGATGCAACGGTCTGAATACCTTGTTTCATGGAGCATACACGAATTCCTTGTAGATAAGCGCGAAATTTAAAGAAGTCGTTTCCAAATTTTTCAGTTGCAGTCGAAATAACCTCATCATAAATGTCATCTCTGTCAATTACTTCCTTAAAAACCACATATCCGCCATTCTCAGACTTTTCTTTTAATTTATAACAGTCAGCCTCATAAAACTTATCAATATTATTCGGATTACAAAAATCAAACTGGAAGCGGTTAGCGGCATAGCGCTCGGATTTTCTTAACAAACTGCTATCATCCCATATAGATTTAACCAAAATTGGTTGAAGGGTATTATCAATAAAATCTCTATCGTTAATTTCTTTATAAGAGCTTAAGTAATCAGAGGGAATTAATTCTGATATGATTACAAGTTCATTAATGATTGTATGAAGCAACGGAAAGTCTATGTCCTTCTTAATTTTAAATCCTTTCCCTACTGTCACATTAATTCGGTCATTTCGCTTAGCTTTAAGATATTGAAAGTGCAGGTCTGTAATTTGTGGACTTAGGCGGACATTGATTTCTTGTGGTACTTTTCCAAATTTTATGAAGTCTATTATCTTGTAATTATCGCGGAACTGTTCATTCATACCCGCTCGAGCCCCGGTGATACCTCGCGACTTAATGGATGCTAGTTCATCAGTTTCAGGTTGCATGATTCTTGCATACGTATTAAGACCGAATGATTGGTCTAAGTAGGGCAGTACAACCTGAAAGGCACCGCCACCAACTACTACAAAAAGGTCGCGCTCCGTGTCGATAAAGATTATTAAAGAAAGCTTTTGCTGTGTAAAGTTTTGGTCAGCAGTTAATTCACTCGGTAAAAACTCCTTCCAATCAGATACAATCTCATTCGAATTGTACAGATAAAGAAAGTATCGAATGTCGTCAAGTTGAGTATGCTTGGTGTCAGTTATAAGAAAACGCCTCTTATACCCGAGATTTTGAAACTGCAAATTTATCATCTTTTCGATAACTGCTTCAACAGTGTCTAACTCACGTAACTGATAATGCTGTTTATCGATTCTATAAATATTGGGGATCTGCTTCATGTTTAAACCCTCGTCAGCATTATGTGATTTCTTCAATCTTATATAAACTCGAAGAGAATGAAAGAAGTAGTAGCCTGAAAAGGCAATTAAATTGTAAGTAGTTATTCATTAATTGTGATATTAGGTATTGCTATATTAGCAAATCATTATGGTTATTCAAAGTCGCTTGGTCCAGCTTGTACACCAGTGTGAATTCAAGAAATAGATTTCAACATATATTTATTACCCGTAATAAGGCTAAAACCAACATGGAACCGTACTTTGCTGGATCCATAGATTTAAATTTTTGAAAGTTGCTTTAGAATTTTAAAGTGTTGATAAGTTGCATTTTATAAATTATGTTATTTCTTAAATTTACACTGAATATGTTTTAGCTTACAATGAATACCACAAAAAAAGGTGACCTCTTTGAAAGTAGAGTATTTGAAATTATTAACAGATCATTATCAGATGGTAGTTTTGGCTTTTTGCCAGAATGTTGCAGAGTGCTCAAGAAACCACGGTACTTCTCAAAAGACCGAGAAAGTGATATTGTTTTTGATTTAAGTATTGAAGTTTGGCCTGCTGGAGCGGAGCGCTGCCATGTCCTCTACCTGATAGAATGCAAAGATTATGAACACGTAGTCCCTGCGGATGATGTCGAAGAGTTTATTATGAAGGTGAGACAAGTTGCTGGAGAGTATGTAAAGGCTGTGTTCGTTACCACTAATAAGCTACAAAAGTCAGCTTTAACATTAGCTAAGAACCGTGGATTGATGCTTATTCATGTAGATAAGGAAATCGATAATGTAAATATTATCCTTCACAACAAATCAAGAAAACGTAATATTTTGGTCGATAATCCAACCTATTTCTCAATTAATCAAGCCAAGAAGCTTCAGGAAATTGGCAACCTCGTAGATAAACGAATTACACCCGATTTAGATAAGCTGATAGAAGATTTTCTATCTGGCCAACTTAACTTTCGGCCATACTGGGATGAGCTTGGTAAACCAGTGGAAGGATTAGAGTATTTATCAAAAGAGATAATTGATAATATTACCACAAATATCATAGAAGAATTTGACAACTCAATAATTACAAGTTACAAGCCTTTTCCATTAGCTCGATTCATTGACTACATGCAAGAGACGCATGGAGTGTCAATAATGAAGGATCAACCGATGTCATCTGATAAGAGGCATTTAAATGGCTACTACGATCGTTCGAACAGAATCATATATATTAATCCAGAAATAGTTGACTCAGGCTCGTATGCATTCGTCTGTGCACATGAAATCGCACATCACTTTTTACATGAACATCTCAGAATATCACAGGAGCTTTATGATGCACAAAACGATTCGGTTTACGATCCAATGACTAAAAGACATTTATTGGAATGTGAGAAACATTGGATAGAGTGGCAGGCAAACCAATTTGCCGTTTCGCTTATAATGCCAAGAAAGTCAATATTAGGGCAGTTGATATTATGGCAAGTAGAACATGGTGTACGAAATCGAGGGTCTATTTATGTAGACGATGATCCAGATAACATTCTGTTATTCAAAAAGGTAATTACTCAACTAGCATTTAAATTTCAAGTCAGCTGTGTAATTCTTGAGAATCGGCTTCGAGACCTTGGCATAATCAAGTATAACACAAAAAGGAAACAGAGTTTCGGCTCTAATTACAGGAATCAAGATGCGAAAAGTGTCTCTGAGATATTGAAGTCTTACTTCAAATGAACTGTACTTCTATCACCTCTTTAATACAGCTTCAAACTTCGTTATAGGAAATAGCACACACGTTAATCGCTCGCCTAGACTGCGAGTGGAGAACAAGGTCAAAGCAGAGAGAGCATTCGTGAATGGCGTCTACTATATATTGAGGTTTGCTATATAACAGGATCAGCTATTATCGTTAGCTAAGGTTATTTCTCTGATTTTATTGTTGCTATCAAAGCTGAAGGCTATAGAGGCATCGAAAATCACCGAATCTTTACACATAAGCAAGTGAAGTATTCCTCCTCCCTCCGGTTTAGCTTCTCGTTTTTTAAAAGAGTTGGGAAAGTGAGATCTCAACTTATTAATATTGTCGCCAACAGTATAAGATTTGCCATTGAGCAGCACCTTGTTTTGCGAAGTTGTTATGGTCACTGCTTCAAATGATTGTTCATTGAAATAAAACTCAGCACCATTATAATAACAGAAATAGGCATAACCACCCAGTACTTCATCCTCTTGCTTTTTAATTCTTGGTTTTCCCCAAGTTGCTTTTAAGTCATTTCGGGTACCTAATGAATAAAGTTTGTTATTACTATTAAGAATATGGATGCTATCTATTTGAATTTTATCTAGCTTACTAAAAGGGTCTTGAGAATAGATATTCAATGAGATTAGAAGCATGAACGCTGATATGGCAAGTGTTCGTAACATAGGTACAGATTTAAGAAGTTAAATATAATTACTTCTTCAAAACATCCAACTAGCACCAGCCTTCCTCGCGAGCCGTCCTGCGAGTGGAGCAAAACATCATAGGAGGAAAGCCTGCAAAGGCGATCCTATGTATGTTCACACAAACAGTTGGCGATGCTTTTGACGTAGAGACTAAGAAGGGTAAATCAAAAGCTTTGACAACTCGTGCTGTGTTTTGCGACCAGCAGGCGAGCACATAAATACGAAAAGCGAGAAGATTTCCATTTGCAGAACGCAGTGAAGCTAGTGGAAAGATTCAGGAGCTTTTATGGAACATGGCTCTGCTTAAAGGCATAAAGCATGCCAGATTGCGAAGCGAAGGAAAGACCAGGACATTTTATTTCCCAGGGGTATTAGAGTATAAGGCCAGTAAATAAAATGTACCGTCTTTGAAGGGTTTGAGCAAGTTGAGTGAATGTGCTTGAAAAGCTTATTTACGAAACTGACATCTGGCGTTCTTTATGCTAAGCACAGCCATGTGTAATGCCTATCTTCCTGCATGGGTTGTGTGGTGGGCTAATTGCGGCAGTACCTTGAGTAGAAAGCACCTGCCGAACAATCATGCAGAGATTGAAGACCAATCCTCAGTTCATCCCTCGATAAGCCGCAATGAGGGTGGGCTGAGGGTTGGGATGACATTAATTTAGGATATTAATTAGTGATTTAGATTCTAAATCAAACCTTTTAAAAGACACCTTCAGATTGATGGACTGACATAAACCTACTATTTCGTTAACGTGAGAGTCTGGCGTGAGCCACCCGAATATTACATATTTGTAAGCTTCTTTGGGCACTAGTTGGACTCTTTCATCTCTTTTGATGGGGTTTGGTGAGAAATTATGCAGTCTATACTCTTCTTCAAATTCCCACTTCCGTTCTTTACTGTAAACTTGCTTCCAACTCTCTATTTCGTAAGGATCATTTGGGTAAATGATTGGGAGTTCATCATAATAACTCACAGCCCCTCCAGCAATTGACCATTTGAAAAGCATTTTAGTATTGAATCCAACACATATACCTCTTCCATTATCAGAGTATTTGCCCCACATAGTTACACTTGTAGGATTAGCAGTAACACTAAATACTCCCACTCGTTGGTTGTATTTTTGCCATTGATTTTCTTGAAATTGCTTGAGAAATTCTATGTCTTTAAAGGGAGCTTTCTGAGTCCACTCCATCGCAAATTCCATATGTTCTTTCAATGAAAAGTTAGGGTTTTTCACATCAGACTCTCTTCGATAACGATCGTATATTTGCTGTTCATCAAACAAATCCCAACGCTTCATTAATTTACAATCCACAGGGTCTTCGAAGTCGCAAGGAGCTGCGAAGTAGACTTCCTGCTTTGTAATTATTGTTTTGTGATGTTGTAGCTGCCAGTCCCTATATTTATAAAGGATTTCTGGTGCATCTATCTCATCTCTATCAACAAAGGTCTTCTTAAATTTCATTGACTGCAAGATAATCAACTTATTGCAAAAGATGAGCATATAGCAATCGGATAGAGCTGGGATAACTTTAGCTGTAAAACCTAAACTGTCACCGATTAGCTTGGGTTAGGTATGTGTTATTCTTTTGATAAGGGATAAGGTTCTCCTAACTTCCAGAACAATGGAGTTCCACTAGAATCAGTTAGAAAAGTCGCTACTGTGTTAGAAGTCTTTTGTAGCATCTCTCTTGGAATGCCAGATATGTAGGAATGGATATCCAGAAATACTTCATAATCCCACTCGTGAAAATAGCCGTCAATTGGAGAAGACCAGTTGACAATGTGATGTACCCCATCTTCCGTTTTAACTAAATTTACGGTTGTTTCAATTGCAAGGCGTTTTGCATTATAAAGAACAATTGCAAACAGTTCTTTAGCCTGTTGTGGATGTAGAGCGAAGTCGTAAAATTTACTGTATTTAGCCTCCAATAGCTCCTTGTGCACACCATTTTCTAGACAATCCACAATAATCAAAATGTCATTCATTTTGATCATTAAGACCCCTTCTTCTATATCATCTACAAAGTCGTATTGTTCTCCGATGTTCGGACTCGATTGAGTTTTGAAAATAAATATAGAGCCAGGGCAGAAGTTGGATACCTTTCTGGAATTATATGCTTGCAACCAGAAGTGTAAGATGGAATAACGTTTTATGAAATCTTGATCCATTATCATACCTTTTTGTCTGTCCTGTCTATCAATTTGTAAAAACAGTTCTTTATAAATGATGCCAAGGAATATCTTACAAGCCCAAAGGAATAGGTCGAGTTCACCGATAGCTTTAATATGGTCATATCCCAACATTACAGCTTTACCCACCTCCCTTTCAATGTGGGATAGCTTCTCATTGTTGCATTTGGTACAACAGGGCACCTTCAGGTCTCTATATCGTATTTCGGTTTGGTTTAAAAGCGTTAGCCTCCTATTCCACAGGTGAAACCTATTTTGAAGCCATTTAGGAAAAACGTGCTCTTCAGATCGATTTAAGTCGTTTAAGCGGTCACTACACAGGAAGCAAACCAACTCATTGTATTCATGTTCAAAAACAAATGATATCATGTAGAAAGTTAGTTATTGTTCCACTTGATAATTCGATTTGGTGTTAATATTCGGCTCTGGTAACATATATATTAATGCCATCACTGCAAGAATCACAATCGCAATGAACTTCATAAATCCATCGTTAACCGTTAAAGCTCTTGTTATTGATTCTACCATGTTTGTCTTACCTAGATTATAGTTCATATAAGCAACAAATGATGTAGTGGCTAAAAGACACTTCAGATTGCTTAATTTATCAGCCTCTTTCAATGTGTTTTCCACAAATTCGTACATAACTCCGTTATTCTCAAACAATGCCTTTTTTCTTAAGTCTGCATATGAATAATTATCTTTTAAGTGAGTGTTCAGGGATAATGAGTAAATTTTAGGGAACAACGCTGGTACCACAATCCTTCTGAACCCTCTGATGACAATTGAGTTTATTATTAATACACCTATAAAGACACCCGTTAAGATAGGATAGTTTATTTCACTCATAGAGACTTTGGCCGCTGCAGTTTCCATCGAGCACTTATGAGCTATGATTATGTAGTTTTCGATACTTATTAGTAGAATAATGGCGGTAATCGTAAAGTTGTAATCAGAAAGATTGAATAGTTTTTGGTTGAGGTCTTTTATTAAATCCATAAATCATGTAATAAGCTAAACTAACTAATTACTTCCACATATAAAATGCACCAAACTTCACCCAATGTGAATGATTGAATATGGTTGGTCACATTGAAGCTTAAAATATGTACCATCCCATACAGCTTCACAACAACCCAATCGGTAAACATCACCCTGATTCCAACTTCCTGATACAATATCTTCAATCAAATCTTCAATCCAAACAGCTTCACCAACTTCTAGATCAGCAGGTATCAAGTACGCAGCATAAGGAGATTCAAAGTGATGTGGATAGTAGAAAGTGAAATCAACCACTTTCTCCATGTCTGTATTGGTAGCTCTGTAATCGTTAATTACTTCAATCTCTCCGGTTTCAGAATTCTGAAGAACTGCAAACTTTCTTTTTATGTCAGGTGATGGTATGACGGGTTTAACGAGTGGCCAGTAGCCTACTTTAGCTGCTTTGTTGATTGCTCCTTTAGTTCTAGCAGTCTTGACTATGCGGAGGTTATTAGGATTATCATTCATAAGTGACGATTATGTTTTCTTGGTTTAGGTCAACCTTGAGACAGGTTTCAGGATTGACATTGATCATTTGAAGCAGGTCAGTATCCTTTATAAGGCTACTATCGATAATTACCTTTTCGCAGTGATCGCACAGTTTGCCTTTTAAATGAATAGCTTGAGATAGATCCTCCCATTGCTTATTCAATGGACAATGAAGCTTTTTAATGAGCATTCCATCATCTGTAAATAGTTCGTTCGTGACAGGATTGAACTTCATTAAGAATTGGGTTAAATAAGTAAAGGCTCCCTAAGAAGCCTTTACAAAAATTGATTAATGCTGGATTAGTTGTCTTTTACAAACCTTACTGATAATCTATCATTAGGTCTAGAATGATCAGTACCTGCTTCTAAATCCACTATAGTGCCATCCATCTCTTGCCAAACGCCCATAGACCAGCTGAACATTCCGTTTGATCCGTCAACTGCAGTACTAGACCAGAACTCTGCAACCGTGCCTTTGGAATCGTACGCACTATTGGCTGAATCGTATAGTCCAGCAGGATAGATATTTAAAGCTGATTGATTATTCCCTTGTAGAAAGCTCCAGCCTGAGGTGGACATAAGTTTTAAAGAGTTCGTCTTGTCCAAATCCAGGAATGCACTCGTTCCTTGTACTGCACCTGATGCAACTAACAGCTTCTCAAAGTCAGCTTTGCTAGGTAATCTCCAGCCTGTAGGAACAGTAATTGCTTTTGCTTCTGTCCAAGTATAAAGCTTTCCATACTTTGGGTCATTAGTGCCATTGTCGTAGTTTGTACCACTTGCGCCATTATAATTTACTGTAGTCCAAGTTTGAGTTCCAATTTTAACAGTTGAGTAAGTGGCACCTCCTATTTCTACTGTGTTTGATTCCTCCGGAGTTGGATCATCATTTTTAGAACATGAAGTAAATGCCAGGCATGCTGCTAGCATAAGTAAGAAGATTTGTTGTTTCATCTTTTTGATTTAATTGTGAATTGATATATGAATTGTTAAAAGTTCAGTAGGAGATTTACTTTAGAAGACTGTTCAGAATCTCTAACAATTCCTATTTGTATCTTCCTATTGTCTGGATGGTGCCAATGATGAATGTTGAAATCGTATACTCTATTTCCTGGCTTATCATGAATTAGCCGACATCGGTCATCGTTCTTTAAAAAGCTTTCAACACGTGAAAACTCTCCAGCATCTCGTATACCATAAACAAGACAGGCATCAAAATCATTGCCTTGTTTGGCAAGTAATAGGATCTCCTTTGGGCCCCAAATATCTTCTTTGATATTATACTGTGTACAATGTTGAAAGGCTGGTATCTGCAATGCGATAGTAGATTTAGAAGTACGTTTGAGGTTAGCTTCAAAGTCATTAAAGCTAAGGCCATCAACAAACAGTCGATTAAACACGGTTGAACAACTTGTGCTTCGTGGGAATTCTAATTCACAGCTTTTAAAGTGATTAGATTTAGTAAAGTGAATACTCATTTAATTGTGGCCGAGTAGTCCCCAACTTCGGTAGGTTAATAAACACAATAAGCGCAGGACTGAACTTGAGTTGCGACTAAGAGGCCCTAGGAAGCCCACATACCACAAATAAGTCAGCACCCACGCTTATCGCATGGGCGTGAACTCATCTGTACTTGGTATGCTGTGAAATTTCCTAGGTTTCTTAGCCAAGAACAAAAAGCTAACGCTTATATTTTAATTATATCAATATGTTCTGGATGTTATTCTCTTATAGTATTTCTGTTTTGTTTAACACAAAGTTAATTGATTTATGAGCAAATCATAGATCATGTTTGCTTAGTATGAAAATAAATTCTTTAGGTTGACAAGCCATCACCGTTCTATAATATAAGCTAAAATTTTCAAGCTCTTTAACCTTGCTGTAGCTCATCAGACACCATTTATCAATCAACTCTGTGATCTGCCTTTCAAACGGACAGTTGTTAAATGCATAATAAATCCAGTACTTACCCCAGACGTCACATTCAAGATTGAAATAAAAGGAAGGTGTTAGAAAGTCATGCATTCCGGTAACAGATGTTGCATCAGCTTTTCTATTCATTTCAAAAACTGTTCTGTCTGCTTCGTTGGGTAGCTCAGCATAGAGCTTCTTCACTTGTTTGATAATTTGATGGTACAAACCTTCGGTTGATTTGTTGTTTTGCATTTGCTGAGGGCCAAACTTCTTAGCCAAGAGATAATACTTCTGACAACGTTTGGGTGTTGCTGAGATAATTGATTTTGGTTCGTCTTCAAGAAATTCTTTCTTCATTCTTTAAAAGGTTAAATGAGTAAAGGCCTACCGTAGTAAGCCTTTTAAATGATTAGTTGTCGCTTGTCTTGTCCACTATTTCAATCGTGATGAAATCGGATTGACCATTGGCCAGTCTGTTCATGAAGAAAGATTGAACGTTGTTTGGTGTGTTTACTCTGACGCAATCTTCAATTGCTGGCTTCATGGTGTTTTTAAAGACTTGTCTCAGAACTCGATTATATAATCTAGCTCCAAATCGGGTTAAAGAGTCCTGGTCATAAGAAATGTAAAGCATGATGTATCCTGCTACATTCATGCTCAGAGTTAAATTCCAGAAATGACAGATGAATTCAGAAATGAGCTTGGTTTCTTTACCACTCTCTGCATGATTTATAAGGATGCAGGTTCTGTACTTCTTACCATCAAATGGTGATAGAAATGGCTTTGTTGCTTCGATGATCTGAAGGAATGCCTTCTGAATCTCCTTGTTCCTGGCATCTAAGTGCTGCTGAAGCTTTTGGTCGGTGTCTTGGGTTTTTACAGTCATAATAATGAGTTTTAAATTTGTTTGAAATGAAAAGAGGACCTTAACTCAGGTCCTCGTTAGTTATTATAGCGTTTGGGTGTAGGAGAGCATCTTCAAACTCTGAAAACCAGAACTCGTATTCTTCAAGGCAATCTTCAATGTCGATTGCTGTATGCTCTTTCATCGTAGCATGAAAGAATTCACGGTTAAGCTTTATGTAATTCTCCATTCCGAGATAGCTACTTAGCTCCAGGTCCTTAGCAAAATGGATTGTCTGGTGATCAGATGAAAGTTTGGTATACACTATCGGAGATAAGAATTGGTATGAAAAATCATCGGTTTGCTCAATCTGAATATGTGTCCGCATAGAAGGATTTTCAAGGCTTCTGAGGGACTCTATTATTTTGGTAATGATGTGCTGATAAGCTTCTTCAACTGCTGCTGAACGGGCTGTGATATAGTCGCAGATGACATTAAATTTGTGGTTTGACATAGTAAATAATGGATTTTAGGGTGAGTGATATGGAAACGCAGATGGAATTACAGCGATTGACCAGTTGTAAGGAAGGAATTAACGCAGTTGCCTTATAAAGAATGTGGTTGAAACTGGTAGTTGTCTTTTTAAAAGGCAACGAGTTTGGGTAACTCAGGCACTATTCATTGAAATGAACAGACAGGGATTATGAAGTTTCTATTCAGGAAGGAATTTTAGGATGGCGGTCTGGTATGCCAAGCAAAGCACTGGATGCAATCTGGTTTTTTATCGCGATATAGGAGGGGGCTTCAGCGGACCTGCTAATAGCCGGTTATCTCTCTCCAATCATTTTTCTGGTAAACGGATTTTGAAATTCAGAGTGAAATAGCCAATAAAAGTCATGAATTAGAATTTGACTTGATTCAGCGCATGGGGAGGGGTAGGTTTTTGAATCTTTGCCATCTGTGTTGGTTGAATAAATCTAACGAATTTCTTATTTTTTTCAGAATCGACTACCCTTTGCCTATATAGATAGTGGTTAACACATTTTTAGGAAATTAAAACCTACTTATCAGAGTAGTTAGAAAGACAATCAGAACAACAAACGCGACTAGAGCAACATAACTTAATGGTTGTGCATAATTCAACTGATAACCCATCATCCTCACTCGTTTAGGAACTAAAGCACGTGCATCTGAAGGGTTATAATAGAAGATACCCCATTTATAATTGTTTATATCGTCAATCGGGTCCATATTTATGATTTTTAACAGATTATTTAGTTAAAAATAGGTTTTAACATGTATCACTGTTGGATCAAGGCATCCAATAACATGAAATCGCTTGATATTTTGATATCACAGGTTTCAAACTTATTGTTTAAATGCATTCCATTCGAAAGTGTTAGTAAATTGATACCGTACTGTTCTTTGATTAGTTTCTTTGCCTCCTCAATGTTCCCTGAATTTTCAGCACCATTTAAAATGATTATAACATGCTCTAAGCTTTTAGATATTGACACGAATTTCTTGTCTCCGTTTACTGTAATAGTACACTCTAATCCCTTTATTCTACCAATTGTGGTAGCTAATTCTTTCGCATAATCATTAAATGTAGTCCTTTTATATCCAATGTCAGTTTTTACCTCGAATACTTTTGTTACTACACCACATTTCAGAAAGCACACATCGGGTCTGAATAATAGAGGTCTAGTGTCGTTATGATTTCTCAATCCTGATATTGTAAAGGAGATTTGTGGATCAATAAGAATTAGAAGTGACTCATCTTTGGGTAGTAGATTGGCACAATAAGCAGCAAAAAGGTCCTCGAAAAGGTGTGATATTGAGCGATTTGTTGCTCTCATTACCTGGTTTTGAGTTACATGATCAAAGTGTCTAGCTTGACGGTAATAAGTTCGAATTGTATTTAGAAAATCTGTGTGATCCTGAATTCGGGATAAAGGTGTAATATCAAACTGTTCTATCATTTCATTGGTTGGCCGGTTCATTCATTTTATATCTCTTTACCTGATGGTAGTTTAGTAAAAGTAGTGAGCACCTGTTCTCCCATTCTAATAATCCTTATTTGAACTTCACCACTCTGCCAGAGGTTATTACCCATTTGCTTATATCTGGTATTAGCCAGTCTTATATAAGCATCCATAAAACGAATAGGAACAATGCTCTTAATTAGGTAACAGGCATCTTTCTTAGGATAAAAGTAAAATGAGCATCTGAGACCTTTCTTAGGGTCTTCAAAGTTTAAAACAGGTATTGAGCCAACTTCAGTAGTATCTTTCTTTACGGTTGGATAGTCTGCACTAACCTTATCAAGTATTTGCTTTTCAGCTGAACCAATTAGATCTATGTATTGAGCTTTTGAGCTAAATGAAGAAAATAGGCCAATTGTAATTACTAATGTCTTTAATAGATGCATTGTGAAGGTATAAGGTATCTAAAAGTAATAATCTTAATAGCATTTACAAACAGAGCTGAAAGCTTTCCAGTATAAGTATTTGTTAATCAGATATTTTAATTTAAATTGCGAAACTTAATTAACCTATTATCACAATGAAAAAACTATTATTTATTTTAATTGCAAGCTTAAGCTTGATTCTTTCTCCATCTTTTGCACATGAAGTAGCTAAGACAAACATCACTGTGAAAAAGGAGACTACCGTCTACATTACAAGAACAGGTGCAAAATATCACACTAGCAGTTGTAGGTATCTGAGCCAAAGCAAAATCAGTATTTCTAAAAAAGAGGCTATTTCTAACGGTTATACAGCTTGTAAAGTTTGTAAACCTTAATCAAGAAGAAAATAGCTTTTATCATCTTCTTGGTTGTATTAGTTGCTATGTTGAACGATCTGAATGTAAATGCAACTAACTAAGTAGAGCCTATACTATAGGCTTTACTTCATTGCTTAGTCGTTCTAACTCAGTAGTAATAAGGTCCATCATAAAATCAGGTAGGCTCATTCCATTCCCTAGATGCCATCCATGATTCGTTTTAACATCAACATCCTTTCTAAACCAGTACTGCAACCCTTTGGAGTGCATGATGTAAATACCTCTTGAATCTCGTTCGATCTGTCGTTGGTAAATTCTACCATCATGTTTTAGTGTGATAATTGGCATGTGTATTTATTTTTTATTTACCAAGCTTTGATAATTCCTCCAACTGCGGAGCGATTTGTTCAAGGAAGGCTTCATCAAGTGTGTTTTCTCCAAACAGATGCCAACCATAGTTATCTTCAATGAATTCGTCTTTTACGAACATATAGTCTTTACCTTTGGATGGCATTATATACCATCCCCGGAAATTCCTGATTACGGTTCTTGTATAGATCTTCCCTTTAAATCGTATCCTCACAATTGGCATGTTCAAAGCTAGTAAATACTAAATATATTAGCAATGTTAAATTTATTTAATCAAGCGCGATTGTAAACTATTTATGAAAACGTTAGTTTAATTCATATGCCTGAAGCACCGACTATACTAGTACTCTGCGAAGATGTTAAGCAATTTGTAGGTCAAAAAGTATTGAAAGTGGAGGGTTCCGTATCCGAAGCAATAAAAGTGAAGCTAGTTAATGCAAAACTTATCAATACCCAAACCTATGGTAAGCAACTACTCCTTCTATTTCCTGACTTCACCATTTCAGTACATCTAATGCTGTTCGGTTCATTTACCATCAACTCCGATAAGCCAGGTAAATTAACACTAGGCTTTAAATTCAAAAATGGAAATCTGAACTTTTATGCGAGCAATGTAAAGCTTATTGATAAACCTGTTGAAGAAGTATTTGATTTTACATCAGAAGTGATGAATGAGCGCTTTGATCAGAAAAAAGCCCTTTGGAAGGTAAAAGAACATCCTAATATGGATATTGTTGATGTTTTAATTGACCAAAGTATCTTTACTGGAGTAGGCAATAAGATTCGAGCTGAGGTTCTATTCAGAAAGAAAGTTCATCCCTTAAGTAAAGTAAAAGCCATCCCTGATTCAAAATTAAAAGAAGTGATCGATGACTGTGTGAAATTCAGTTTTGAAATGCTGGAATGGAAGCGTGAGGGAGTGATGGATGAAAAGCTAGCGATTTATAAACGCAAAGAATGTCCGAGAGATAAAATGCCAGTGCAGCATCAGAAATCAGGCTCTCGGACTCTGCATTTTTGCGATAAGTGCCAAGTGCTATATGAGTAAATCATTGAAAATCTCTTTAGCTAGCGTAACCGTTTCGTGAAAACTGTTGTCGTTAGGTTGATGCAATGCGAAGTATATTTCTTTAATTCCTTTCTTTCTCCACTCAAGAATTCGGTCTTTCCACTGTTCTAGTCTTATCCGATCAGTAGGATGATTGTCATTACCATTAAACCTGATTTGTGCGCAAGTACTGGTTAAGTGCATATGCAATACATCTCTCCTTGAATTGGTGTCTGTTAAGATAAGCCCCACATTTTGTTCCTTTAAGATATTGGTAACCCGCTTAAAGTTTTCTGTCTCAAAGAAGGAAGGATGGCGGATTTCGATATTAACTCTGAAGCTTTCAGGTAAGGACTTTAAATAAGCTTCAACTGTATGGAAGGTACTAAAGCTCGATGCGTCACTCATTTGTATAAACGAGGGCGCTAGGGTATCTCCAAGGGCATCACAAAACTCAAAAAACTGATTAGTCTCGTCCTCGGCATTATTAAATCGCCTTAGGTGAGAGATTGGCCGCGATACCTTGGGACTAAATTTGAAGTACGCATTTTCAGCAACTTGTTCCGCCCAATGCGCACCCATCGAAGGTTCGGGAATCTTGTAAAAGCTTGCGTTAAGTTCTAAGTAATTGAAATGTTTTGCATATTCTGTTAACCGTTCATTATCGTTAATATCACTAGGGTACAGATTTCCTTTCCACTCATCCCTTCCGTGTTTCGGTGCACCCAAGTAAAACTTAAATAGCGGATCAGGATTGCCTGGCAAGACAGCATCGTCACCGTCAGGGAGCTTGAAATCAATGGTACTTAAATCTATAGTCTTATCGCGTCCGAAATCCATTAGTGAAAAACAACGTGTTCAAATTCATTAGTGTCGCCAACGATATTTATTTTTACAGATTCGAGAAAGTCTTCAGAAACTGGGAGAATAGCTCGCATTAGCTCTTCAATAGAACTTTCTTTGTTCAGCCAGATCTTAGCGGTTTCGTCAGTTAGGAAAGCTGGCATTCGGTCGTGTATCTTACCCCAGGCTTCCACAGCCTCATGAGTAATCACAGTACATGTCTTGAAAATCTCACCAGTTTCCTTGTTAGTCCAAATATTATATAAACCAGCAAAGCTTGTAAAGTCAGAGTCTTTTTGTCTGATGAAATGAGGCTGCTTTTTCTTTTTCTTCTTCTTCGCATCTGCCCATTCATCGAGTTCCTCCCATTCATAATAGCCGTTCACTAAAACCAAACAGGTTTGCTTACGCTCAACAATTGGTTTCCAGATATTGGAAGTTAATAGTTTATCATAACGAGCATTGAAGGTACTTAAGTTATTTATCGGTTTACCAGTTTTGGGGTCGGGTTTTGCATACCAAGGTATAAGTGCCCAGTTAAAAAGCTCTGCCTCCTTCAATTCACCATTGGAGATAACAGGTACTTTACCCGTGGGGGGAACATTAATATCCTTTGTCCACTCCGGACCTTTAACTCTTATATCAAATTCTTTAAGAACGTCTGATTCTGGTACCGCTACTCTTCCACACATAATTTACGTTTCTTTTGACTCTATAGCCATGCCTATTGCGCTGCTAATCTTGTTTTCTTCCTCAGGTAATAATGCGCTATCACTCCATACCCAATTCAAAGATCCTTCCATTGATAGGTCACCGATTTTGACCCCATCAAGCATGATTGTAAACGTAGACTTAAGCGAATCATCCTTACTTACACCTGGAATGACTAAGTATTCATGGCTATCAACATTTACAACAAAAACATCCACATCTTCACTCATATTTACAATAATAGTGAATTTAGCAATTTGTTTATTTTCGTAATGTCGAACTCCGAGAGTTGGAAGAATAAGGAAATTGAGGGTTGCTATAGTTTTGAAATTTTTTGCATACTCAAACAACCGTTTTTATCATAACTACGTAATTACGGTATGCAATGGAGATTATTGGAAACTGGTTTACCCAATGAAATGAAAGAAGTTCTTGTATATGACAAGGATGAAGGAATCGCAGTTGGGTATTATTTCAAGGGGCCAGCTTGTTTTTTCAGAAGTTATGATGGACAGCGTTTAACTAACGTGTTATGTTGGATGCCTATACCTGAAATCGAATCAGATAAACTTGCAGTTTAATGCAACTATAATGTTATTTATCCAATAGTTTCATATGCTCCAAAGCAGATTACTTACAAAGCTTTGAGAATAACATGTAATTCTGTATCATTGGATGTTCTTTCCAAGAGAACAACATCGTAGATGATGTAAATAGATAGATGAGGGTTGGACTTTAACTAGTGCAGCCCTTTTTTGTTTCTTATGGTTCGTGTAAGTACCACATCATTACCACTTAGTTTAAGCACATTCTTTTACAAGGCCACTTAACAGTTTACCTTTTAAAAGAATACGGTTGCTTGAAGATTAGACAGATGACGCTTTATCTCAATCACCTTACTTAGTTTCTATCTAACATCTCTCGAAAGTTCTGAGTTAGTATGGGCTTAATATAATACCCGTGCAAATTTGGACTAACATAATTTACATCTTCTCTATTGATTGAACAAGTACAAGCATAATGGTAAATTCTCTTTTTTATTAACCTGCTTTTTAACTTTCCAAACATTTCAAGATAAAGCCACCCATCAATATGAGGCATTCGTAAGTCGAACATAACTACATCTGGTAGCTTGTTTTCGAAATCTGCATTCTCGATAAAATAGTTGATTGCTTCAGCTGCGCTAAGAAAGTAAAGTACTTGGCTTGTTGGACAAACAGCGCGAAGCGAATGCTTATAAATGAAGTGATCTAGCGGGTCATCATCAATAATAGCGACTATCCTATCTCTTTGAACCCCGTCTCCCATCACACGCAGCTTTATAATAGAAACTCTTCAAATTGTTGAAAGTTTCAAATATTATCGACTTTAAAGCATGTATGAGGCTTAATTGTTCAAATTTCAATAACGCTGTAAGTAAGAATATTTATTAGTTGTTGAGCTGGTCTTTTACAAGGCTACTTAACAGTTTACCTTTTAAATAATGCGATGGAACAACTCAAATAAAAAAGAAAAGCTCAGCTGATTCAGCCAAGCTCAACATTAAATCTAAAAGAAAGCTATAGGAGTTATTTTCAAGGACAACACTTTGATTTCTTCACATTTATATTCAAAGTATCGACAAAACTTCCAAGTACACTTTGAACACCTCGTTCATCATCTAAAAGCTTTATGGATTCACAGAATGCTTGTGGACAAGCATAGAAACGGTCACCGAGTAGCTCATAGTAAAGTAGGTCGTAAGGATCTTTTAATAATTCTTCATAGATTGAACGGATATTGCTTTTCATTTCAAGTAGCTCCTCGTCATCATATAATGCGCTTTCATACAATCTTTGGGTGTTAATGAACGACTTGAAAAAATACATTGGATCATTTTTTAGCAAATCTTCTGCTTTTTCTATAAAATCAGAAATCGATCGAAAATCAGCGCTAATTTTATAATCTGAACTGATTTTTATAAACTGTTTATAAAAGTATGTGCTTGATGTTTCTTTGAGATCATCATGTAAATCTTTATATGTTCGGTATTCAAGACGATTATGCGAAAGGCTATCAAATGCTAATCGAAAGGAATCCGAATTCTTGCAAATCATGTACCCCAATTCGTTCAGTAGTGTATCTTTTAGTGTTTCTTTACATGCAAATTCATTATAATTCATTTGTTAATTTTATAAGGCACTTCAGGGCCAGTTAATGTTTAAATAGTTAATCTGAAAGTTTATCTGAATTGAGAGGAACTATCGCATTTGGGGTGCTTTCTCTCATTGTTTTAATAGTTTCACAAATATTTGTATATTAAGTGCTAAGAGTTAATTCGTGATAGATTCTGATTATTTTGTTTTACCAAAGAGTCTTCGTGAAAACAATTTTTATCACACGAGGTGAATCTGAAAAGAATTATCTTGAAAAGGAAAGCAGCCCTTTTGTTAACAAAGTTGCTTGTATATCTAATATTTTAATTCCTGACCTTTCAAATCTATTATCTCGTCATTTAATTTATTTATATGGTCGTTGATTTCTATAATATGGTCGTCGATATCTATAATATCGTCTTTTAAGTCGGATAGTACACCGTTCACTTTTTCATTTATCAATCTGGAAATTGGCATCAATGAAAAATAGATATTAATGTACTTTGATAGGATCTTTAGTGCTCGGTCTTCGGACTTAGAAACGAGGATTGAATCGTCATATAATATAAGTTTGGGAGACAACTGTTCTACAACAAAACGTGGAAATTCATCATTGTCTAAATCGAAAGAAGAAACCAAACCATTTTCATGAAGAAAGGATCTTGGATCAAAGCTTTTTAAAGGGGAATTGGTGATTAATGCCTTGATCTCTTTAGGTAGGTTTATCTTTAATGGTAAGTTGCTTTTTACCAATTTGTTGTAATCAGTTACTAACTGATTATACTTATCAAACTGTTTTTTGATGTCCAATAACATGTTTATTATTTAAGAAAATTTAAGGGAATTGGATCTCGTTTTGAGGGATGGATCTCGAATAGTTCGGTTGAACTTTGTAATACAAATATACGATTTTAAAACCTTTTTATAAAATTAAATATTTTGATAAAAAGTTAAAATTCAATGGATTAAGGCACGTTCCTCGCAAACTGCCTACTAGTCGGGTACTTTTATTTTCAGGCGAGTGGGCGGCTAAAAATAGTTGCTATAGCATGCTCTAAGCTTCTTAAGATTAACAGTACTGAGGTATCAAGGTTTATAGTGTATAATTACCTTTTAACTGCTCCAAACAAGAGTTGTATTATTGGGAAAAATGACCTTTTTTTAGTATCTTTATGCTACATAAGAACAATGTCCTATTGTTCGACACGACATCCAGATCCACCTTTTCTTAGATCATTTTACCTTTTAAATAAATAACCAAAATTTCATTAATGAATTCTAAGCAGCGCTTTGTCTTAAAGCCATGTTTCAACAACCTGTCCGAGTACAGGTTAAATTACAAAGATATACTTACCTATGTTACCGTAAGATCCTTCTATAATTCAACAGATAAATACTGTTATCCAAGCTATCAAACTCTTGCAAAACGCTCTGGATTATCGAAAAAGTTCATTGCAGAATCGGTTCAGCGTTTGGAATGTGCCAGTTTGCTAGATATTTGGAGAGTTGGCAAAGTTCGAATTAAACATTGTTACAAGTTTAACGATGACGGTCAATATCAGAAGATACCTCTTCAAATCTTTGATGAAACAGCGTTAACATCAAATGAAAAGGGCATTTTGCTATTGCTTCGAGAATATTGTAATTCGATGTTTGAGTGCTCCAAATCGATTTCTGAAATATCAACAAGCTCTGGCTTAACTTATCGAACTATTCACAGGCAATTTAAGTCTCTTATTTTAAAAGGATACGTTGTTGAGGTTGAACGCGAAGACCCACTTGATAAAACTATCGAAAAGCTGTTCAAACTAACTGATAAGCTAAATTGGAGCTTTAATGGTGGTTCTACTACCGATATTAATCGTGGTCCTAAGCCTCCTCTCGATGTAAATGCGATAATTGCTATGCACAATAAAATGGTAAGACAGACAAGGTCAAACACGAATAAGTAATTTCTTCATTTTTTTCTGTAGGATACACTAACCATGTAGAGGGGAGATTATAATACTCTACACTTAGAGTATCCTATAGAAAATTCTCAAATTTTATTTGTGGATATGGTAACCGGTTTACAGCAGATACACCTGCCATTAGGCGACTTTGATAACCCAATTATGAATATGAAAAATGTGGAATGGAGAACAGTATGTATCGATACCATACCTGTTGGATTTGCCTAAGCAAAGCTTACAATATAAAGATATACTGACTTATGTGGCTTTAAGGTCCTTTAATAATGATAAAAATGAATGCTTCCCAAGACATGACACAATAGCGTTGAGAGCTGGAATGTCAAGAAAATATATCATTCAGTCGATTACTCGTCTGGAACTCTCTAACCTTATTACTGTTAAGAGATCGAAAAAGCAGAGGGAGTCCAATTACTATTTCTTCAATGAAATTGTTGCGCCTACTAAATTACCAGTAGGTTTCTTCTCAATTACGGATCTCACCTGTACTGAGAAAGGAATATTGCTTTGCATCAGGCAGTTTTTTAATACGGGAGATTTCAAATGTTCATACGATTTAGATCAAATGGCTAAACTACTTGGACTAACCTATCAACAGGTCTATAAGCCTTTTAAATCATTGATATCAAAGGGTTATATCATTGAAAAGAGTACCGTGTCTAAAAATGCTGACAAATGTGTTTTGAGAAGATATCTAAATACCAAACTTATAGATTGGAGCTTTGGCAGTAAGCCCTTAATACCTGAGATCAGAGAAAAGATGGTATTAAAACCAAGTGAAGATGGAACCGGTTGGGTGGTTCCCAAGAGAAAAGAAGTTGAGATTAAGACGAAATATTATCTACCGGTTTCATGAAACATCTGGACATTTTATTTACAAGGCTTACAGTTTTTTACTCCCTGCAATTAAAATGTCCAGTTACAATTTATCTTCTTTGGATTAAGTGATGTTGGTTTAACTCTCTCCGGGTGAATATAAAGGCCCTTTGCCATTCCTTCTTAACTTTCTTTTTGGCAGGTGAAGCTTCGTAATAGCGTTTGATATCGGTCGCTTTAGCTTTAGCAGTGACTCCAAAAAGGTCGAAAATCCGTTGAAGTTCAAGTTTGATCTCCTCCCGTGAATACTTTCGATTCAGACTGAAGGAGTTATAGATAGCATCAATTACCGCGTGCTGGTTCTTACCTTGTTCTGCATATTTCTTAATTAGCTCTTCGTTGATTGCTCTCCGGTTAAAATCATGTTTGATAACAATGGTTTCTAAGGGAAGATTATAGAACGCGTCTACAGCCTCAGGCCAATGCTTTTCAACATGCTCGAATACCAGATCGTCATAACCTTCACAACCCGCTAGCGATGAAATATGCAGCATCATGTGAATTGCATTTTTATAATGCTCTTTTGAATATCTGTTGCCTCGGTACACCAGCTGATCTTCTTTTTGCGTGTACATATGTTCTTTGAAATCAACATTGAAATATTCAGTTGCATCATAAGCTGATATCAAGTTTTGTGTGTTTCCGTAATAGCTCTTCGTCTTTTCCTCATCAAAGTAATTATCTTTTTTGAAGTGGTTGATCGTTGCATCTTTGTTTAAAAGGTTAGCATATGGATAAACTCTTGATTGCATCTCTTTGTACCAGTTGTCCCGTGCTTTGTGCGTCGCTGACAATGATAAGTCATCTAATAACTGATAGATGGCCTTACTGGTTGATAATCTAATCTCAGCTTCTTCTTGAGTAAAGAATGTAAATCCTTTGTGTTTTTGGACAATGTGGGTTAACCTATCTATTTTACATTCTTTCCGAAAGCGACCTCCAATCTGGATGACGTCAGTAAATGGATCAACGATTGAGAAATCCGCATGTTGGGGGTCAGATATAATGATTGCTTCAGGAATAGTATCCATGATTATATCCAATCCTGTATTGAAACTACTTGTTAAGAAATTATAGGTTGCAAGTTCCGTTGTCTCTGTAAATTCTGAAAATACATTTTTGATGTTCTCTGAAGTTAGCTGCTTTTTACTGTCTTTAGAACAGAATATTTTACTATTATCAGCTATTTCCAATTTGCTTATAATGCTTTTGATCCCATTTACGCTATTAAAGAAGATAAAGTAATGGTTGTTAGGAAACTTAAGAAAATGCGCTTTAAGCGTCTCCAAAAGGCTTGAAGTATAGATAAGATCTAACTGCTTTTTAAAATCAAACGTTGGTTGTACTTTAATGTTCTTAAATCCATATTCTGCAAATCTTGGGTCTGTGGATGGTAGGGGAGTTGCAGATACCATCACTTTACTATCAAACAAAAAGAAGTCATTGAGAGGGATAAGTATGTTCTCTCTATAGTCTACGTCCTTAGAATATTTATGCGACTCGTCCAAGATGATGCGATAGTCTTTGTACATGTTGATTTTCAATAATTTCATCGCACGTTTTACCTTCACAAATGATTCAGGAACAACCAATAGTCTTTTGAATTCTATATCCTTCCTTTCAAGGTATTTAACAATATGCTTGGTTAACACGCCTTCGTGAACGGCAAAGGTTCCATCAGTCTCTTTGTGAGTACTTTGTTTATTGATTACAGTGGCAACATTCGGCAACAAAATGATTGAATTACACTGTTCTTTAATAGCGTTCCATGTAGCTCCTAAGCCTGGTAATGTTTTGTAAATAATGGCATTTGATGGCAGAGGTGTTAGCTCCGGTATGTCTGCCATATATTTAACTTCTTTTGAGATTTCTATAGTTTGATCGTATCTGTTCATGATTGTGATTTTCAACCAAGCAAAGCCTGGACATTTTTTAGGAAGTATGTTTAATTATTATACCCTGGAATTATTTTGTGCAGTCTATTTAGAAGGCACTATATACATTTCAAGTGATCGACTTATTTATTTAGCTCCTCAGGATCACTTGCCTCATCTTCTTCTGATTCATCATCAGGAAGAACGTCGTCATCGGAATCCTCATAGTCTAGAAACCCCGCATCATCATCTACGACAAGTGAAAGGTCATAATCATCTTCAGGAATTTGGTCGAAATCTAAAGGATCCTCATCTGGAATGTCTTCTGCCATTGCATCCTCGATGGCAGCATTTAAGTAAGTATCATTCTCCCAGTTATTAAGATCTTCCTCAATAGCAGCTTGAGTATCTTCGGGTGATATCATTAAAAGCATGTCAAGCACATCGAACTTCTCCATGATCTTCCAATCTGCTACATCAGCATGCAGGATCTTATTTCCTACCTGACCACTCGATGAGTATGCTTTGTGGACTCTGATGATCTTTTTCAAGAGAGTCTTATAGCTAATGTCCTTCGGTCCGTTAGAAAGAGGATTGAGTAAAGGAGTAAGATTGATTGTAAATGTTAATTCGTCAAGCCAGACCTGTTCACGATCAGGTCTCCAGTTAACAATGGCTAATTGTTGATGAATTCCCTGTACATAGTTAACTTGTCCTAACTCCCGGATGTAATATAAGCCAGCGACTGGAAACTGCTTTCCTAATGATTCACACGCTAGAGCCCGCTCTCCCTTGCGTTTACTAATAAGTTCTTTTCTAGATTGGTCGATTTTTGAGTTTAACATTTCCATGATTCAAATGCCCTTTTGTTTAGAGGACACTCAAAGGTGCGGAGATGTCAAATCTCAGGAGGAAACATAATAAATCAGATTTCAGAAAGTTCTATTTCCCTGATAATCAGATTCGTGAATTAAGATAATTCCGTAACAAACTCCTCATGTAGTCTTGAGGCTCAGAGGTAATCCGATCAATATCTAAAAGGTGAAATATGTTAAGGAAATCGTAATAAAAGTTTAATTGAGCATCTGAAAACGTTATTCCTTCTTCTGCTCTAAGATGGGTATGCTCTTGAAGGTAAGGGTGAAGGCTCAAGCAGAACTTAGCAAGAAGCTTCTTGGTTGCTTTTGTGGGTTTTACAATTCTACAGTTCGTAGCTTGTCTGAGTCTATCAGTATCTAGGTTTTGATTTTGAAACGGAGCGTCTGTTCCAAACAGTTGTTCAATTGAAGTCGAGGCAATTCCAAGCGGAAGCTCTTGTCTCTCCACCGCTTCAGCAATCAGCTTCACTATCCACCGTGAAAGGTATTGGTCCTTTATTGATACTTTATCAGTAAGTGTACTCGCTGATATATTAATTGGTTTATGATCTGGAGTCTCTTTGATTAAGAGTAAAAGTTCAGCCAACTCCTTCACTCTTTTTTTGGATATGTAATCAAAGTGAATAGTTTGATATCGCTCTTCCATTGCTTCGTGATGCAGAATGGTTAGGTAGAAGAGGTTATCCTGATGGGCAACCAAGTCGTGTTTCTCAATCAAGTCACGAAAGCTGGATTCCACCTTCACGCCTTCAGCTTCTTCCATAATTTCTGAAATAACAATGTTGCCATTCGCTGTGTAGCTTTCCGTCTGATCTTCAAATTGCTGATCGGTCAGGTGTTTAAAATTTGTTCTTAACTTGTCAAAGTCTGGTTGAATATGGAAGGTGTGCATACTTTTTAAAAGGCTACAAGATATAAAACAGCGGAATATAATTACTCCGCTGGACTAAACTAAAAATCAAATATTTTACTTTCAAGACTCGATATAACGCCTTTCTCAAAATCTGCTAGGTAAGTTTGCGTCTGTTCCTCGGTCTGATGTCCCAAGGCTTCAGAGATGTATGAGGTAGGAACACCCGCCCGTTTTAAATTCGTAGCATAGCTATGCCTGCTAACGTAGGTCGTTAGTTTCAATCCTTCTTCACCTATCAGTTTGGCGATATCCTTCAGCTTGTCATTAATCTTTTTAATAGCTGTTTTCTTCCTGGTATATCGTTGCTTTTCAGTTTTGTGAATAGCATTATTATATATTGGGAATATATATCCATCTGTATTGTTGTGGAACGACTTGTAATAATCGAGAATTGCTTTGGAATGTTCGTTTATGGGTATTTCGAAGAGTTGTCCTGTTTTTTTTCTTATGTAATGTATCTCGTTGCCATCTATATCACTCCATTTTAACCCAACCATGTCTATGAAGTTCATGCCTCTGGTATAAAAGCTAAACATGAAAAGTTGCTTTGCAAGATGAAGTGAACTTCCTTCCTCAACTTTCAGGTCCTTGATTTTACTAATTATATCTAAAGGTACCGAGCGTTTACGAGTCTTACTGTTGAGACGTTTATTTACTGAGTATTTCTTTTCACCGAAAGGATAATTATCTGGTTTGAAAAGGTTGTCCGAGATTGCGATATTAATCACACGTTGAATGTTTCTGATTTTAACACTAATAGTCGTATCCTTATTCCCTCTCTCAAATCTCATCCAAGCTTCGAATGACTCCAGAAACTTAACATTAATGTCAGTAAGCAATGCCTCAGGTCTAAACTTGGCAAGCATGTTTTTCGTATCTTGGTAGATAGTCGTCAAGCCAATTTTATGTTGTTTCTCCAATTCATCGATTAAGGATTGATAGTAATCTTGAAGCTGAATTTTGTTCGATTTCTTATTGTTGCGATTTCCACGCAAATCTTGTTCAAACTGGTCAAAGTCAAACGGTATGTCGTCTTGGTCATATTTTCTCAGAATACTTTGAGCAAGGGATAGTTTTTCTTCTAGAATGAAATTAAGCTGTTTATAGTCTTTAACAGTCCGAAGAAACAGACCTAAGCCATTATCCTCAAGTTCAGCAGATCGCCACTGTTCAATCGTGCATCTGAAGTTTAGTGATTGATCAACAACCAATGTGCTTAGGTTGTAATACTTTCTAATTCGGTTCTGTGTTACTCGAAGAGCAACAGTGTACTCGCCATTTGATAGTTGTTGTTTTGTCTTTAAAACTATAGCTACTGTAGCCATAACGCGGTTTTTGTTAAGCAAAACCGACTAGATTTTGAAGGTACACACGGAGGTACACAGAAAGGTACACAGCCTACTTTTAAACTAAAAGAGCTCAAAACTCCGGATTTAAAATCTTCGTTTTAAGCTCAATTTCTCATTAGTTTTGTCGGGATGGCGGGATTCGAACCCACGACCTCCAGCACCCCATGCTGGCGCGATACCGGGCTACGCTACATCCCGAATTGATGGCTAGTATCGAGTTGCAAATATAATATTTCATGCTTACTTCAGAATAACTCCGTAGGCAATTGTGATTTTTTCAGGCATTCCGGTTCAAGTAATCCTGTCTATGGAAATATGTCATATCCGGCATCATAATTTTAATTAAACCTTATTATTATGAAAAAGCTCCTCATTCTAGTTCTGTTCACTTTTGTTTTAGCATCCTGCAATCGTTTAAGTAAATCAGAAAGTTCAGATGAAAATCATGCTGCGCAAGAAATGCAAATCGCACTTCCACCTGTTGTTGAAGAAGAAGCCTTGAGTACAGTGGGAAGTAAAGATTTAAGAGAAAAGATCAGTGTCTCCAAAGCACTGGCAGATACTTCTAAAAAAATCATCAAAAACGGCGAAATAAGTTTTGAGACAAGCGATGTACAAAAAACCCGGAAAGCGATAGTTGCCGCCACTAAGAATCTGGATGGTTATATTTCTTCGGAAACGGAATCAGGCTTTGAGGACGATCGTAAAGAATACACTCTGGATCTAAAGGTTCCGGCGAAGAACTTTGATGCCTTGCTTCAGGCAATTTCCACAGCCGCAGATAAGATAGATAGTAAGAATATCCGTATTCAAGACGTAACAGCCGAGTATGTGGATACCAAAACCCGTTTGCATAATAAGAAGGTTCTGGAGCGGAGATACCTCGAGCTATTGAATAAAGCTTCGAAGATTACGGATATGCTTTCTATTGAAGATAAGCTTTCTGAAATACGCACGGAGATAGAGTCCATCGAAGCCCAGTTTTTAGCTATGCAAAATAAAGTAGCCTACAGTTCTTTGTCGCTTACCTTCTATTCTAAAAGCATTGTAAGCGAAACAGGAAAGGGCTTTGTTTATCAGTTGGACGAGGCACTGGAAAAGGGTTGGGATTTTATGCAGACAAGTTTCTTTGCTCTGCTTTCGGTTTGGCCGCTGCTGTTGTTGATAATGGGAATTTACTGGTGGGCGAGAAAGTACAGAAAGAACCGCCGAAAATTAGTCGCCGACATCGCATAATATTAGTTTAGGGCTTCAATAAATTTGCGGGCACTCGCTCTTCCGCTGTTTAATAAGCTTTCCTTTTGTGCCGGAGAAAGCTTCTTAACACGCGGACCTATATTGGCAGATGACACCGAAATAGTTCTGCTCCAATCGTGCTCATCAAGCGTGTTTCGATTCAGATTTTCAAGCACCATTACATAAAATGCTTCCATATAATCGCTGAAGCGACTTATAGAAATTGGCGCCAGTTCTCGGGAAGCGTTGTCGTACTCAATCTGGGTGTCTGAATCTATTCGTATACCAAGGGTTTCCCGATTGTGTTTCCTGCCCGCGACGTTAACTGTATCAAACATCTGTATCGGGAAATTGCCGATTATCCCTCCGTCTACTACCACATCCAGATCGGTGCGATTGCCCGGTTTCGTCACCACAGCCCCGGCACTGTCAATAAAAACAGCTTCGAAATACAGCGGTATTGACATTGATATTCTCACCGCGTCTCTTATTTTCATTTCGGGATAGGTCTCGTGAGAGAAAGTGAGCAGTTTCTGTTTATTTAAACAAGTTGCGGTTACATATAGGTCTTTAAAGCCCCTTTTATGTAACTCAGAAAATGTGATCTCCGCATTCTGAGTTTTGTTCTCTATTAATGAGCCTAGAAAATTGCTAAATTTTGCGCCTCTGTACCATCCATATTTATTTCTCATCCGATGTATTCCACCGAAGAAAATATAGCGGCCGTCGTTAAATTTATTGAAGTTAGTTTCGTAGATAATCTTGTTTATTTCTTCAGCATTATATCCCAGAGCTAAGGTTAAAGCAATTATTGCACCAGCTGAAGTTCCACCAACTTTTGTAACCCCGGTTAGTAATTTTGCTTTTTCAAACTCCTCCAACACACCGGCATAAGCGATTCCTCTAATTCCTGCGCCTTCAAATACCAGGTTTTTAATAAATCGTTCTTGTGCATAACATACATTCAAAACGAGTAGAAATAGGGTAGTATAAGTTTTCAAATTGAAGGGTATTAAAATCCATGTTAAAAAAATTGAAAAGGTGTTGATCTTTACCTTTTACTTGTCCGTTTCCTGCGTCTTTCTTGTCTGTTTAATTTGCGTTTCTTTTTATCGGATGCATTTGTGTTTTTGAAGCTTTTAAATTGAAGTTGAAGATTTCTTTCTCTTTCTGATGTCATACCGATATTCTCCTTGATCCCCGCAAACATACTTTTCCATATCATACCATAGAAAGAAACCGAGTCGGGGCGGTAGTAGCTGATTTTTCCAGTTCGTATAGGTTCACCTTCTGATGGATTATCTTCTTTAAGCAATAAATTGTTTGCTACAAGAGACAGGAGAGTACTCCTCTGTAACTTCTTATTTTGGTTTAATTTTAATATTCCAATATTTAAATCATTATAAATTAACTTCATACTACCCGTAGCTTTTCTGTAATCAGCTTTTACAGAAAAAGTCGCCGACTGTGCTTCTCCCGAGCTAATGTCCAATAATGCCAGGGGGCGGGTAATCTGGTTAAAATACTTTGCCTGCATTTTATGTAGTTTCCCTGAATAATTATATTCCATCGTGGGTGAGGTAAGGTTGAAATTCATATTGAAATCCAATCGTCCCTTGCCATAAAAAAAACTGGAAAATTTGCCTCTTGCCCAGTTGTTCTTCCTTAATGATAGAGAATCATTGGTAACGTTTAAAAGCTCACCATTTAATGCAGTAAAAGCTATTTTCCCCTTTTTTGCCGTGTATGGATCATATTCAATGTAACTTAAGCCAGAATGTTCAATCCTTATGCTATCTATAGTTGATGTTAGTCTCAAGCGGTTTATCATTGCTTGCGGAAAGTTTTCACCCAAATCTCCAGCCAGTTTAGGCCTCTGTTTATTCATAAATACTTCCAGATTTGCAGCTTTTAAATGCATCGAGGACGCATATAATTTTCGATTATCAGTTAAGTTTTTGTAATCAATTCCATTTAGCCAAATTTCATTCATGTCTAGCAAATAGCGGGCTTTTCTATGGTTCCATTTTAATGAAAATGGTATGTCCGGATAGTTTGGGATGACTTTTAATCCTCTAACCATTGCGTATTTTTTAAATGTCGACATCTCAAGTTTATCAAACATTATAGTATACATGCCATCGTTGCTGGCAAACTGATTGTCAAATACCTCAACTAAAATATCTTTGGTATGATAAAATCTTGATTGATCCAGGTGACTCAAAGAATCTATTAAGAGGTCTTTCACGGTGATCGATAAGTTTTTAATGCCATTAATTTCTGGCTTTTTAAGCCTTCGGTCGATATATTTAAAATCTATTTCTTTAAATAGCACCTTCTCGATCTTAATTGAATGCAGGTATTTTGATAGTCGTTGCCATGTGGTTCTCGCGTCAACTTTCGATGAATCCTTTTCCATCGTTTTTTCATAATAAACCCTCACTATCGGTCTTTCCACCGAAATGAACTTAACATCCAAATCTCGTTTTAAATAAACCTTCAGAGGGTGTACACGCCTGAGTTTTAAAGTCTTTACTTTAATTTCATAGAGGTGACTGGGGTTTATTTTGTTGCGTTTAAACTGTTCATATACCTCTTTGTTCGCTTTAAGCACGATGTCTTTTATGGTGACGTTTCCTGTAAAGGGATTGATAGAAAGCTTGGAAAATGATATACTATAAAGGTTGTTTGTAGAAGTTTTTACCGTTTCTTTAAGTCTTGCCGCCGCTAGCGGCTCAATTTGGTAATACATATGGACAGAAACGCCAAGTACAATAGCCAGAATTACGATAAGCAGTCCGCCAACCCACTTAATCTTCTTTAACAGCCTGCTTTTTTCTTCCTTATTTATCTGCATTCGAAGCTGATTTATCCCGCTTATAAACTTACATTTTTTACATGAAATCAATAACTGACAACCTGTCATTATCTAAAAATATAGTACTTTTGCATTCCAAAATTAGAACGATGTACAATCCGCTGATAGATGACAAAGAAGTTGTGAAGCATGATGAGGCAAGGCAGGGTGAGGCACTAGTACTTGAAACTGCTCCTTCAAAACACAATGGCCGGAAGCTTTATATAGAAAGTTATGGCTGTGCGATGAATTTTTCTGATAGTGAAATAGTGGCCTCTATTATGACTGATATGGGCTTCCAAACTACGTCAGAGTATCGTGAGGCAGATGTTATTTTTATTAATACCTGTTCCATCCGCGAAAACGCCGAACAAAAGGTGCGCAATAGATTGCGCGAGTTTGGTGCTGTGAAAAAGCAAAATCGCGGACTGGTGGTAGGGGTTTTAGGTTGTATGGCCGAACGCTTGAAAGCGAAATTTCTGGAAGAAGAAAAGTTAGTGGACGTAGTAGTTGGCCCGGATTCGTATCGTGATCTGCCAAATCTTATAGGTTCGGTAGATGACGGAAACAAAGCTGTGAACGTATTGCTTTCGCGTGAAGAAACCTATGCGGATATTAGTCCGGTACGTTTAAATTCTAACGGAATCACTGCTTTTGTGTCCATTATGCGTGGTTGCGATAACATGTGTTCTTTCTGCGTGGTGCCTTTTACAAGAGGAAGGGAGCGAAGCAGAGATCCTCACTCGATCGTAAATGAAGCTAGAGAGTTGTTTAACGAGGGCTACCGCGAAGTTACCTTGTTGGGCCAAAACGTCGATTCGTATAAATGGGCAAACGAAGAAGGCACAGAAAAAGTAAATTTTGCTGGCCTTCTTGAGCTTGTTGCTTTGATAAATCCAGACCTAAGAGTTCGCTTTTCAACCTCGCATCCAAAAGATATTACCGACGAGGTATTGCATACCATTGCCAAATACGATAATATCTGTAACTATATCCACCTTCCCGTTCAATCAGGAAATTCAAGGGTGTTAGAAATGATGAACCGCACTTATGACAGGGACTGGTATATGGATCGCGTGAAGGCAATAAAAAGAATTATTCCGGAATGCGCTATATCCACTGATGTTATTACAGGCTTCTGTACTGAAACTGAAGAGGAACACCAGGAAACGATAAGCATGATGGATTTTGTTCAATATGACTTTGCTTACATGTTTATGTATTCTGAGCGGCCGGGTACTTTAGCCGCAAAGCGATATGCTGATGATATTCCTGAGGATGTTAAACTACGCAGACTTCAAGAAGTTGTGGCAAAACAGCAGCAGCACTCGCACGAGCGGCTGAAATTACAATTGGGAAAAGTTCAAAAGGTATTAATTGAAGGGTTTTCAAAGAAATCTAAACAGCATTATTGCGGCAGAAACGATCACAACGCAATGGTTGTGTTTCCGATAGATAATAATTACAAACCAGGTGAGTACGCATATGTTTTAGCTGAAGAATGTACTACAGCTACATTGCTCGGAACGGTAGTAGAGCCAAGAGTCTAGAATCAAGAGGCAAGAATCTGGCATGGAGCTAAATTAAGAACGTTGGAAATAAGAAAAAGAGAGAGTATAACCATGGCTCATAACTTTAAAAAGCTGCAGGTCTGGCAAAAATCAATGGATTTTACCGACTTAACTTATGACTATTGCAGGGGCCTGCCTACTGATGAAAGATTTAATTTGATCGATCAAATTAATAGAAGTTCTTGTTCTATACCATCGAATATAGCAGAAGGCTCTGGAAAAAGAACCTATCTTCAATTTGCAGAGTACTTAAGCATCTCCCTCTCATCTTCTTACGAAGCAGAAACGCAACTGCTAATTTGCGGACGCAGAAATTATGGAATAAAAGAAAAATTGGAGATCTGTCTCAAATCGATTGAAGAAGTTCACAGAATGATTTTCTCATTCAGAGAACATATTCTGAAAAGTGGAAGTAGCTCTCTTGGTTCTTAACTCTTAATTCTTTCCTTTCTAAAATATGGATATACAAGATATTAAAAACCGATTCGGTATAATAGGAAACTCCCCTCTGCTTAACCGGGCAATAGATATCGCACGACAGGTAGCTCCAACTGATATCTCTGTGTTGATCACCGGGGAAAGCGGTAGCGGCAAGGAAGTTTTTTCACATATAATTCACCAACTGAGCGCACGCAAGCATGGACCCTTTATTGCGGTTAACTGCGGCGCTATTCCGGAAGGAACCATCGATTCGGAGTTATTCGGACATGAAAAAGGTTCGTTTACCGGTGCGCACGAAGCGAGAAAAGGCTATTTTGAAGTTGTAAACGGTGGTACTATTTTTCTTGATGAAGTGGCAGAGCTGCCTTTAGGAACTCAGTCTCGTCTTTTGCGCGTATTAGAGTCTGGTGAATATCTCCGGGTAGGATCTTCCAAAGTTCAAAAAACGGATGTGAGAATAGTTGCCGCTACAAACGTAAACGTGTTTGATGCGGTTCAAAATGGCAAATTTCGCGAGGATTTATATTACCGGTTAAATACCGTTCCATTAAAAATTCCTGCTTTACGCGAGAGGAAAGAAGATATTCACCTTATTTTCCGGAAGTTTATTGCAGACTTTACGAATAAATATCGCAGCCCATCGGTTCAATTAGATCCCGATGCCCAGCAAATGCTGATAAATTATAGCTGGCCAGGGAATGTAAGGCAATTAAAAAATGTCGCCGAACAAATTGCAGTTCTGGAAAAAGACAGAAATCTAACTGTACACAGCTTGCAGCAGTATATTCCTCAGGAACATGCCAATCTTCCGATGCGCATAAATCAGGGGAAGAAAGAAGATCTTTCTGAACGCGACATACTTTACAAGGTTTTGTTTGATATGAAGCGGGATATGGTAGAGTTGAAAAAGCTGGTGGCAGAAATTATCCAGAACGGAGGTAATGCACCTGCACTCTCAGAAAACCCTCATCTTATTCATCAGCTATATCGCGATATTGAGCTGCCATCCACGCAGGATAATGCGCCAATGGTGACAATTCATCATCCGGAAAACGATAAAAAGACTAACTTCGATTACAGTCATCATACCGAGGAGGTAGAAGAATCGTTATCATTGATAGAAAAAGAATCTGATCTGATTAAAAAAGCCTTAAAAAAGCATAAAGGCAAACGTAAACTTGCCGCGCAGGAATTAGGGATTTCCGAAAGAACTCTTTATCGTAAAATAAAAGAATTAGACTTAAATTAATGAAAAATAAAAGCCTGAAAACGCTTCTCTTATTGGTTCCAATGATTCTTGGTCTCCAATCCTGTTGGCTATATAGCTTTAGTGGAGCTTCTATTCCTCCGAATATGAAGACGGTTTCTGTGGATTTTTTTGACAATACAGCACCTTTAGTTGTTCCTACCTTGAGCCAGGCTTTTACAGAAGAATTAAAAACACGTATAAGAACGCAAAGCAAACTGAATTTAATACGTGATAATGCAGACGGGCACTTTGAGGGGCGTATAACTGACTTCGCTTACACCAACGTAGCTGTTACCGCAGGTGAAAGAGCCAATCTGGTACGCCTAACTATAACCGTGAATGTAAAGTTTACCAGCGCCGTTAAGCCTGAGGATAGCTTTGAGCAGCAATTCAGTCAATACGAACAATTTTCACTCGATAATGGTTCCATTCAGGCACAAGAACCAAAAATAATTCCGATTGTAACCAAAAGACTTACTGAAGATATTTTCAATAAAGCTTTTGCAAATTGGTAAAGCGTTTATTAGTTTCATCTTTTTATTAAGAAGTGGCAGATTTAAGTTTCGTAAATACCAGAGAGTTTTCAAGGTTAATATCAAAGCCTTCCACCTTAACTGTCTTTGATATGAGTATGTTGGAGGATTTGGTAACACTTTATCCGTATTCATACCCACTTCATACATCGTATGCTTTTGCGCTAAAAAAGTTTAAGCCCGAGAAATACGATGATTACCTTTATAAAGCCGCGGCCTATATTCCTGACAGGTTATTGCTTTACAAAATTATAAATAACGTTGCCGAATTTGAAAATCCAGCTGCCAAAGAAGCCTCAGTTCCATTTGTCGATAATACCCTGCAGGAAGTAGTTGAACAGGCGGCATTTGAGGCAGAATATCATATTTCTGAAGATTTTGAGCCCGCTTCTCAGGAAACTACAAACGACCTGCCTGTGCAAGAAGAAGGTGTAGACGATGCAGGATTAGAAGAGATTACTTTACAATCCCAAGAATCCAACATTGGAATTGCAGAGCCAGAAGAACTGAAAATAGGGGAGCTTCTTAGCGAAGAAGCCAACACTTCGGAATTGGAGTTGACGGAAAGCGTTGATCTTGATAATGCACCATTTGCTGAAGAACACGGTGTTTTAACAGAAATAGAAGATGTAGCTGACGCAAATTATCCTTCTTCTGAACCCGAGGCTATTGATGAGGCTGCTGAAATACCAGAACTCAATGTTCCTGAATCAACTATAGTTCCTGAATTGAACATATCATCTGATGCTGAGGCGGATTCCGCTCAGGTGTCTTTTGTAACTGAAGATATTGAGAATAATGAACCTGTCATTTTTGAAGGTCCGGATCTAATCGAAACTATAGAGCTGGAAATAGAAGAAGATCAACAGGACGAAAAACCGGAAAGGGTAGAAAGTGAAATAAGTTATTTTTCTTTCAGCTCCGACACCTTCGATAATACTATTGAAACAGTAATACCTTTTTCAGAACATCCGACTTTTGTGGGAGGTGCTGAATTAAATCAGGACTCAGATTTATCTTCTGGTGCAGAGCAAACAGGAGGGTCGGCGCCTGCACAAAATGAAATTATCGGCAACATTGCCTCAACTGATTACTTTGTTTTTGATAAGTCGGTAATAGACCCTTTGCAAAAAGAGGAGCATGGCGAGCATCCTTCTGTTGTTGAAGCAGAAATGGCATCTTTTAACCCGATAAATGAAGGAACTGTTTCGCGATATGATGACGATAAAATGCCTTTTTCGTTTTTGTGGTGGTTAAATAAGACCCGAAAAGAACATGCAGAAACCTATCAGCCATATTCAGGAAAAACCTATCTGCCAGCTCAAGATGCAAAAAAACAGATCCCGGGACAGCTTGATCAGCAGATTATGGAGAATATCTTTCATATTCAGCCAGAAATAAATGTTTTTCAAAACGAGATAAACAGACCTATCAGCTTCGGGCTTAAACGCCATGAAGACGAAATAATTGAAAAATTCATCAGTGAAGATCCGCAAATTCGTCCGCCTAAGGCAGACAGGCTGGACACTGAAAACAAGGCCAGGAAAAGTTCAGAGGATAATCTTGATCTGGTTTCTGAGACTCTTGCAAAGATTTATACCGATCAAATGCTTTATCACAAAGCTATTGATACCTACCAAAAATTAAGTTTGAAATTCCCGGAAAAAAGCGCTTACTTTGCCGGTCAAATTCGGGAATTAGAAAAGAAATTCAATTAATATATTTATCATGTTCACTACACTGGTTATTCTGGCTATTTTTATTTGTATACTATTGGGCCTCATTATCTTAATCCAGAATCCAAAAGGCGGTGGCCTTACATCTGGTTTCGCTGGTTCCAATAATGTTATGGGTGTACAGCGCACCGGAGATTTTCTTGAAAAAGGAACATGGGTATTAATTATATCCCTTATGGTTATAGTATTACTTATAAATGTAGTGCCTCAAAGTGGCGGAACCGGATCTTCAACTGAAGATATTCAGAACCAGGTTACAAAACCGGCGAGTTCGTCTCCTATTGCGCCACAAGCTCTTCCGGGCTTAGATTCAACAAAGAAATAATCTTGCTTAATCTCATAGTAAAGGCTTCCTATCCGGAGGCCTTTTTTGTTGGCTGACATTTCACTGACAGCATGACATTGAGCCTGTTAAATAATCAACCAGATTTTTTGATATATGTAATTTTGACAAGTTAAACGCCAAAATTCTTCAATTTTCGCCTTTGGCACAGAAAGTGTCAAACTGGGTACAGAAACAAATTATATCAAAACTATGGCATTAAATATTAAACCAATTGCAGACCGAGTAGTGGTTGAAGCTGCTCCTGCTGAAGAAAAAACAGCATCTGGTATTTACATTCCTGACACTGCTAAAGAGAAACCTCAAAGAGGAACTGTAGTTGCTGTTGGTGATGGAAAAAAAGATGAACCTTTAACTGTTAAAGTTGGTGACGAGGTTTTATATGGCAAATATGCAGGTACTGAAATTACTCATGATGGTAAAGAGTATCTGATCATGCGCGAATCTGATATCTACGCGGTACTATAGAGAGATTTGAGATTTGAGACAATAGATCTCAGACTGTCTTAGATTTCATTAAAATCAAACATTAATTAAAAAAGGAAAAAGTGGAATTTAGTAGAGGCGTTTAGTCTCATATCTAAAATCTTACATCTAAAATCTAAAAAGAAAATGGCAAAACTAGTAAAATACAATGTTGATGCGCGTGACTCTCTGAAAAGAGGAGTTGATATTTTAGCAAACGCTGTAAAGGTAACTTTAGGACCTAAAGGTCGTAATGTAATTATTGATAAAAAATTTGGTTCTCCTTCTATCACTAAAGATGGTGTTACTGTTGCAAAAGAGATAGAATTGAAAGATGCTATCGAAAACATGGGTGCACAAATGGTTAAAGAAGTAGCTTCTAAGACTGCTGATATCGCAGGTGACGGAACTACAACTGCTACTGTGTTAGCTCAGGCTATTGTAACTGCCGGTATTAAAAATGTTGCTGCTGGCGCAAATCCGATGGATTTGAAACGTGGTATTGATAAAGCGGTTCTTGCTGTTGTCGGAAGTTTGAAATCACAGTCTCAAACTGTTGGTGAAGACAATAATAAAATTAAACAAGTTGCTTCTATTTCTGCAAATAACGACGAAGTTATCGGTTCGTTGATTGCTGAGGCAATGGGTAAAGTTGGTAAAGACGGTGTTATTACTGTTGAAGAAGCTAAAGGAACTGAAACTGAAGTTAAAACTGTAGAAGGTATGCAGTTTGATCGTGGTTACCTTTCTCCTTACTTCGTAACCAATGCTGATAAAATGGAAGTAGAACTTGAGAATCCTTACATTCTTATCTACGACAAAAAGATCAGCAGCATGAAAGAATTGCTTCCTGTTCTTGAAAAACAAGTTCAAACTGGTAAACCTTTGGTAATTATTGCTGAAGATCTGGACGGAGAGGCTTTAGCTACTTTGGTAGTTAACAAAATCCGTGGTTCACTGAAAGTTGCAGCTGTTAAAGCTCCTGGTTTCGGCGATCGTCGTAAAGCAATGCTTGAAGATATCGCTATCCTGACTGGTGGTACTGTGATTTCTGAAGAAAGAGGTTACAAATTAGAAAACGCTGATCTTTCGTACTTAGGACAAGCTGAAAAGATCGTTATCGATAAAGATAACACTACTGTAATCAATGGTGCTGGTAACTCTGAAGATATCAAAGCTCGTGTTAACCAAATCAAATCTCAGGTAGAATCTACTACTTCTGATTACGACCGTGAAAAATTACAAGAGCGTTTAGCTAAGTTATCTGGCGGTGTTGCTGTACTTTATGTTGGTGCTGCTACAGAAGTTGAGATGAAAGAGAAGAAAGATCGTGTTGATGATGCTTTACATGCAACTCGTGCAGCTGTTGAAGAAGGTATCGTTGCCGGTGGTGGTGTTGCTTTCATCCGTGCGGTTGAAGCTTTAGCTGACCTTAAAGGCGCAAACGAAGATGAAAATACTGGTATCCAGATCATTCGTCGTGCTATCGAAGAGCCACTTCGTCAGATCTGTGAAAACGCCGGTATCGAAGGTTCTATCGTAGTTCAAAAAGTTAAAGAGGGAACTGCTGATTTTGGTTACAATGCTCGTACTGATGTTTACGAAAACTTAATTGGTGCGGGTGTTATCGATCCGACTAAAGTTTCTCGTGTAGCATTAGAAAACGCTGCTTCTATTGCAGCTATGTTGTTAACTACAGAGTGCGTACTTGCTGATGAGCCTGAAGAAGATAAGGGCGGTCATGGTGGCATGCCTCCAATGGGTGGCGGCATGGGTGGAATGATGTAATAGCAGACTTTCACACAGAATATAGAAACGCCCCGAAGCTATGCGCTTTCGGGGCGTTTTTTTTGGCAGAATTAACAGGATTGAAGAATTAGCAGAATTAATATTAGTTATTTATTTTAGTCGCTTTATTCTGCTAATTCTATTATTCTAAAAATTCTAACCCGCCATGGAAAGAGACAATCTCACTTACGCTGTTATAGGTTGTGCCATGAACGTTCATAACACCTTAGGTAATGGCTTTCAGGAGAAAATATATCAAAGATGTCTTGCCATTGAATTTGGGCGGGCCAACTTAAAATTTGCTCCAGAAGTAGAACAAGAGATATTTTATGATGGAATATATGTTGGAACGAGAAGAGCTGATTTCATTATAGAAGATAAACCGGTGCTTGAATTAAAGGCATTAATTAATCTTGAGGACGCACATCTTGCCCATGCTAAAAATTATGTAATAGCCTATAATTTTGAAAAGGGCTTCTTATAAACTTGGAGGCAAAAGCCTTCAATACAAGCTAGTATTCAATTCAAGTACAAACTATAGTAAAAACATTCAAACTCCTTTTAATAATAATGCTCTTTAATTTACATTTGTCATCAAAAAATTCTGTTAATCCTCCAATCCTCTAAATTCTGATCCGGCCACATGAACTGGGATAAATTTTACGACAAAGCTTACGATTTCCTTCTGACAAATGGTCCGAAAGTAATTACAGCAATAATAATTTTGTTTGTTGGCATATGGTTTATAAAACTAATAAGAAAAGGACTGGTTGCGGGAATGCAAAAACGCGATTTAGATCCTTCTTTACAGCCATTTTTACAAAGCCTTATAATTATTTCCCTACAGATTTTTCTGATAATAGGAATAATGCAGATAGTAGGTATTCAGCTTACTATCTTTACGACTGTAATTGGAGCCTTCGGTGTTGCCGCAGGTTTAGCCTTATCCGGGACGCTTCAGAATTTCGCCAGTGGCGTACTGATTCTCGTATTGAAACCATTTCGTGTAGGCGATAATATAATTGCGCAGGGGCAGGAAGGAACGGTTAATTCTATTCAAATATTCTATACCGTGGTTACCACTGCCGATAATAAAACCGTCATTTTTCCCAACAGCAAGCTTTCAAACGAAATTATTATTAATACAAGCAGGGAAGGTAAACGCCGATTGGATGTGGAATTAAAAGTGAACTATAGTACTGACTTTAACGCAATTAAGCCAATAATAAAAAAAACGATAGAAGCTTCGCCTAATATTTTAAAAAGTCCGGAAGCTCGAATTGGAATATCTTTGTTAGACGCTGACGGGTACAAAGTGTCTGTAAATATTTGGGTAAACCCACATGGTTTTACAGATGCCCGATATAACTTTCAGGCCAAATTGATAGATGATTTAAAAGAAGCTGGAGTTATATTGCCGGGTATGTTGGGTTAAATGCTTTGCCGTGCTTTAATTTCCAGGTAGCGGTTTATAGTATTTACTGTTAAATTTTGAGGTGATGTGAGGATGGATTGTATTCCGTGACGGGCAAGTTCCAGAACAATCAGTTTTTTCTCGTATGCGAATTTTTCGGCAATGGTTTTTATATAAATACCTTCAACATCCTCAGCCGGTTCCTCGTGTAATTTTTTTAGTTCGGTGTTTTCAAAAAATACAATTAGCAGGAGATGATGGCGGGCAATTTTTTTAAGATACGGTAATTGTCGCTCCAAGCCCGACATACTTTCGAAGTTTGTGAAGAATACAATTAAACTGCGCTGCTTTAAGGAATGTCTTACCGTTGCATATAAAACCTCCATGTTGATTTCAAGGTAGCGTGTTTTTTCTTTAAAAAGTACCTCCTGGATTTTGTTCAACTGTGAAGGTTTCCGGTCTGCCGACACAACTGTTCCAATCTTTTCGGAAATGGTAATGAGACCTGCTCTATCGTCTTTTAACATGGCGATATTCGCTAAAGCCAAAGATGCATTAATAGCATAATCTAATAAGCTTAAACCATCAAACGGCATTTTCATACCTTTCGATTTATCGATAACGCAATAAACTTGTTGCGATTTTTCGTCCGTATAGGAGTTTACCATCATATCGCCCTTTCGTGCACTGGCTTTCCAGTTTATTGTACGGTAGTCATCGCCGGCCACATAGTTCTTTACCTGTTCAAATTCCATACTGTGACCCAGTCTTCTTATTTTTTTTATTCCAGCTTCAACCAGCCGGTTCGATATAGCCAATAATTGAAACCTCTGCATTTGGAGAAATGAGGGATAAACAGACAGGATTTGCTTTTGAGCAAAAATGTAGCGCCTACTGATGAAAGCTAAAGGAGACTGAACGTATAGGTGAATATCACCAAAATCGTACTCGCCGCGTTTTAAAGGCTTAAGCTTATATTCGATCATCTTCTGTTGACTGGATCTTAGCTTAGTTGTAAACCAAATATCTCGCTTTTGGAACTGGAAAGGGATCTCGTCTATGATTCCAAGCTTCACCGGGAAGCCATAAAAGTTTTCGGTATAAATAGCTATTTTATTTTCATCACCATTGCTGAGTCGTTCGGGGGTACTCCGCCGGGCAAATACTCCTGAGTCGGTTCTGTAAAGCAAAATAATGTCTACCATCAGCAATAAGAGCAACACAAGAAAAAATAACAAAGGCAGGTCCCCAAACCATGGAAAAAAGAAGGAGAGCAGAAATAAAAACACTACAGTTCCGAGGCCGATAAATAAGCGGCTCCCTAGGAAAAGGTTTTTGTAGTATTTATTGTAAATATCTTTCAAATTGCTGTGTTTTGATACTGTTTTAAATCAACTCTGAAATTATCTTGGCACTTCGATTTTGTGAATAATTTGATGCAGAATCTCGTCAGGGGTCACACCTTCCATTTCTTTATCCGGGGTGAGTATGATACGATGGCGAAGGACAGGATAAACTGCACTTATAATGTCTTCCGGCGTTACAAAATCACGTCCGTTCATGGCCGCCAATGCCTTTGCACTGCTTACCACAGCCAGCGAGGCCCTTGGAGATCCTCCTAAAAACAGCGATTTGCTGTTCCTCGTATCATGAATAATTTGTGCTGTGAATTGAAGTAATTCAGGTTTTACATATAGGTTCCGAACCTGGTTACGCAATTCAATAACCTGCTCTACGGATAGCACTGGCTTTATTTCTCTTATTTTATCGTCGTTTTTTTGTTGATGCTGCTGAAGCAATATTTCAGTTTCTTCTTCCAGTGAGGGGTACTTCACTTCAATTTTAAATAAAAACCGATCTAATTGAGCCTCCGGTAAACGATAAGTACCTTCATGTTCAACCGGGTTTTGGGTTGCAAGTACCATAAAAGGTTCATCCATTTTATGTGATTTGCCGTCCATCGTAAGCTGGCGCTCCTCCATTACTTCGAAAAGTGCAGATTGGGTTTTAGCAGGTGCCCGGTTTATTTCATCTACTAATATAATATTGCCGAAGATGGGACCTTTTTTAAACTCGAACGAAGATTCTTTCGGGTTAAAAACCGAGGTGCCCAATACATCCGAAGGCATCAGATCGGGTGTAAACTGAATGCGTGAAAATCGAGCGTTTACACATTTTGCTATCAATTTTGCAGCAAGTGTTTTTGCTACTCCTGGTACTCCTTCTATTAATATGTGTCCATCCGCAAGAATCCCGGCAATCAGCAGGTCGATCATACTTTGCTGACCGATAATTACTTTGCCGAGAGAGCTTCTTATCGCTTCAACAGCCTCATTTAGCTGGCTCAAATCAATTCTGTTTTCAAAAAGTTGTTCTTCCATTATTTTTTGGATTGCAAATGAAACTGTTCAATGTGTTTATTTAATGTGATTAATTCCTGATCACTTACCTGTTTTAAGTTTTTTATTTTTATCAATTCAGGAATCAACCCAATAGCAAATTCTTTTTGTACGCCTGATTTAGCGGCAAGAAGTTCTGCAAATTCCTGGTTTAATATGTTCGTCCGGATCGCGTATTTCGAGCGGATATCTTCTAATAAATAACTTATTTTTTTATGGGCGATGTTTGAATTATTTCTCTGTTGATAATACACTTGTCCAACTATTTTTACAAATTCTGCAGATGAATTCTGCAGAGGCGCTATTACAGGAATAATTCTCTGGCGGCGTTTTGCTTCGTATACTACGAAAGCTATCAGGCTGAACAATGTTATGAAATATGCCCATTTCAAGGGTTCTATACTTAAGAATACGCGTAAAGGCGATTGCCCGTCATCCGAAGATCCTAAGGCGGAAAACTCATCCCAGATGATCTCCGATTTAGTAGGAAGATATGACAGCGCTTTCGCTACATATTCTGCGCCTTGCGGCTTAAGCATGTTGTAGTTAGTGAAAAACATCGGGCTAGCCATGAGATATAAAGCTCCGGCGCCATATTGGTATTTGATAAAATTCGGATGACCTTTACCGTTTATCCCAAGAACTACGGCCTTAGAGGAGTCGTATTCGCTAAAGTACTGGTCACCTATTCCCCGATCAAAGACATACTTTTTATTGGGGTTAAGTGCTGGATTCACAAAACTTACCGGGATTTTTTCATCGAAATTAAATTTACGTTCAGTGCTTACGTTTAATTTCAAGCTATCCGTAAAGTAGCTGCTCAGCAAGAAACTGGCTATAAAAACATTGTTGCCTTTATACATATACTCTCTCATTTCTCTAAAATCATATCCGTCAACTTTAGCTCTTTGAGCTATAAGCAGGTAATTGCCTGATTTTAAAGTGGATTCTGTAAATACTATGTACGGCGCTTCACGTTTAGGTTTTATAACTGATGCTGGGAGGATGTCATTTAAATGATTATATATCACATAAGTACCAAAAGGTATTTTGTCTTTTTTCGAAAAAGTCGGGCTCCAGTCGACAGGTGTTGGCCGGTTGTACTGTGCGACCAGGTAAAAAATAAATAATGTAGTGGCCAGGGCTATATAAATTTTTAAATCCCTCATCCTCTAATAGAATAAAACTCGCTGAACGAGTTATTTATCTTGTGATAAGCTTCGCCATCAACTGGGAAGCTTCCATACCAAACATATTCAAATCTTAAGGTTAGCAGCCTGAACTTTTCTCTTTGCAAAGGATCTTGTAGCTCATTTATATAGGTGCTATTTGTTTTGTCGGCCTCCCATTTTATTCTGCCGCTATCATTTAACCGCTTGAGTAATTTTAGATATAGCAGCCTGACTGCAAGCCGATAGTTTTTATTTTGTAAGGCTTTATTGATCTCATCATCAAAATGGATTACATGAATGTTTTCCATATTTTCAGAATAATCGATATCAAGACCTTTAGACCGTCCTGTAAATAAAAGCTCGTAATCCATGCCCGATAACTTCACGACGATGAATATCAGGGCTGCACAGCCCAGGATTAAAAATATATATTTGAATATTCCGCCTGACTTTGCATTCGACATCGTTCCTCTGAAAAGGCTCCAAAACCAATTCCAGAATTGATCCCATAAAGAAGGTGAAAGATTTTCTTTAACCTCACCATACTGGAAGTGTTTATCTGCCCTGTATTCATTTAGGGCAGTTTTATCAAAGCTTCGCAGGTTTACGACGCTGTTATCCGTACGAAAAGGATGTGCCTTCTGGGCAGGCACAGAAGAATATACGAAATTGAATAGTAATAATAACAGGACGGTCAGTTTGTTCATTCAGCTTAATATTGTTCTTCAGGGAGATCAGAGTCGAAATTATTCTGGCCGATCATATCGAGCTTATCCATTAGTCCAGAATTGTCTTTACGCTCGGTTAAGCTAAAATAACACAGACCGATAACGATGTACGGTAAGAACATAAAAATCTGCGCGACGTTTTGTAGTACTGTGGTGAAGATTAGAACTGGAAGAGACACAGGACTTTTGCTGAACAACATACTGCCGGTAGTTAAGATAGTGCTGGGAAGAATAAATGCCAATAATGCAGCATATACCACAAGCGCAATGATGGACAGTGCTCCGAAAGTCAGCCACCAATGATTTTTTATAAGCTTGAATCCACGATCAAAAGCAGAACTAAAGCTGGAATTTTCGAACACTATTATGGCCGTAATGATAGACATTGTGGGCCATAGATAAACTCCGGGCAATATGCAAAACATAAGTGCTACCATAGTAATAATGCCCGTTAAAATGGAGGCACCAAAAAACCGCCAGAAAAAGTATTTAACGTCTGCCCATACTTCTTCTACTTCGGGGGCCTGGTTGCCTTTTTCTTTATAAAGAGACATATACGAAAAGACCGTTAAAGCAACCATAACATAGAACAGAACCGCAAAGATCATTTGAAATGCAAATTCCCACCCATAAATTTTTGCGGGACGTCTGATGATTTCGCCGGGACTAAGGCTTGACATCAGCCTCATTTGCTGAAAAACTGCTGTTATTGTTGATGCAAGCAAAAAGAAGCCGCAAATTATTATTACGCACTTTAACAGTGGTTTGAAGTTTTGCTTGAGAAATACAAAGGTATCGTTAACTAATTCGCTGAAATTCCGCACCTGGCGTAATTCGATCTTCTGGTTCATAAAGTTTAGGTTGTGATTTTATAAGGATATTCGGATAAATGATAACATACCAGATTATAAAGCTGAATGATGCAGTCAGTATAAATACGCTTAGCCACTGTGGCATTTCGGTATGGCGCGTTATAAAACCTTCAAGAAAGGCCGCACAAATAAAAACAGGGACCAGGCCAATAGCGATCTTAGTTCCTTCTTTTGCTCCCTGTTTGAGAGACTCAATCCGCCTCAATGTTTTTGGAAACAGTATGCTGTTACCCAGCACCAGTCCAGCTGATCCGGCTATTACAATTGCCGAAATTTCTAAAGTTCCGTGTATCCAAATTACCAATACAGACTTTAATCCTAAGTTCTGACTGAAAAAATAATATTGGAAGGCGCCCAGCATAATTCCATTTCTCAGCAAACCATAAAGAGTTCCCAGCGAGAGTAAAATGCCCGATACAAAAACATAGAAGGCTACAAAAATATTATTCATGGCTATTGTCAGAAACATAAGGAAGGGGCCTTCTTGTTTGTAAACACCGAAGGGGTCGCCTTTAGCGATGTTCTCATTGGTCATGTTTACATATCCATCCCCAAGAATAAGCCTCACGAAGGTATCGTCATATTTTGCAGATAAGGCCCCGATACATGAAAAAGCAGTAAAAAACAATAATGAATATAGTAAGAGCTTCTCGTACTTTTTAAATAAAAGTGGTAGTTCCTGTTTCCAAAATAAAGCAAACCGATTGCTTTTTTCCTTTTTATTGCGGTAAATGGACTGATGATATTTTGAAGCTAGCCCGTTAAGGTAGGCGGTGGTTTTAGATTTGGGATAAAACGTCTTAGCATAAGCAAGATCGTCAGTTAGGCTAATGAATTGCGACGCCAGTTCATCCGGGTCCTGGGTTTGTAGTTTTTCATACGTTTCCCATTTTTTTGAATTTTGCTTAACAAACAGGGCTTCCCTCATCGTAATTCCAGGTAGGAAATAATTTCTTTAAAGTAGGTATAAGATTTAAATTGACAAAAAAATTTAATTTAGAGGAATTTATCTTTTTTAAACATGCAAACCGTCCGGATTACTACCTCGCAGAATATTGACATTGATTACGAAATCGCCGGATTGGGAGAGCGGATAGTGGCCCGTTTAATCGATCTCGCTATTTTTTTTGTGCTGTATATAGCAGCTACGATATCCGACCTGATGATGCAAACCAGACTGCATTTTTATAGACTGCCGGTACTGATTTTATTGTGCGCAATACTTTTTATTTTTTACGATATTATTTGTGAAGCTTTTTTTAATGGCCAAAGTATTGGCAAGCGGATCATGAAAATTAAGGTCATAAGTCTTGATGGAGGAAGGCCTTCGCTGGGGCAATACCTCATGCGCTGGATGTTCCGTATAGTAGATTTTTTAATTACTTTTCAGTTAGGAGCATTAATATCGATGGTTCTTACCGAAAATAAGCAACGTATCGGTGATATTGTAGCAGGTACAACATTGGTGCTAACTAAACCCCGGACAGATTTCAATCAGGTAGCTTTTGCCCCCGTTGCTGATGATTATACTCCGGTTTTTCCTCAAGCTGCTGAGCTTAGTAATGCTGAAATAGTCTTGATTCATGAAGTGATTAACAGTTTCGCCAAGAATGATAATTTCCCCTTGCTGTATAATGCGGCCACACGGTTTAAACAGCACTTAAATATTGTGTCTCCTTCGGGTATGGATGATCTGGCCTTTTTACAAACATTAATTAAAGACTATAATTATGCTGCGGTAAATGCGCAAGTATAGACGATTATCTTGATGATATAAGATACTAGAACAATCATTGCAGATAACCACAGAAAAGATGTTCTGAACCGATAAAGGTTTTTCGAACTGGAAAAAGTCCCGAGCAAACTTATCAGCAAGAAGATGAGAATAAATATTGCTGCGGGATAAAGCTGAAAACTTTTAATGTACTCGCCTTGTATTAACGCAATTATAGACCGCTGAAAGCCACATCCGGGACAATCAAAGCCCGTTAAATTTTTGAAGAAGCAAGGAAGCAAAAATTCGTATTTCATTTTCGAAACTAAGTTTCTGCTATGAGGCAGTCATATCCATTTCAAATAAGGACGCGATATTTTTTTGAAGCTTATCTTTTACTTCGGTCATTTCAAGCTTATAACCGAGTTCCCTTTCCATCGAAGTAACATCCTTATCGTCTATCCCGCAAGGAACGATGTTTTTAAAGTAATTAAGGTCGGAATTTACATTAAATGCGAATCCATGCATAGTTACCCAACGACTGCAGCGAACGCCCATCGCACAGATTTTTCTCGCTTTCTCATTGTCAGCATCTAACCAAACACCGGTATATCCGGGATATCTCCCTGCTTCGATTCCGTATTCAGCAAGCGTCAAAATAATAGCTTCTTCTAAAGTTCTAAGGTAAAGATGAATATCGGTGAAGAAATTATCAAGATCGAGAATTGGATAGCCCACAATTTGACCCGGCCCGTGATACGTGATATCGCCACCACGGTTGATTTTATAATACGTAGCGTTTCGTTGCTTTAGGCCTTCTGCATCTAAAAGCAAATTTTCGGGTTTGCCGCTTTTGCCGATTGTGTAAACATGCGGATGTTCAACAAACACCAGGAAATTATTGGTAGGCGTATCTGTATTATTCGTTCTGTTGCTGATTTTAGTATTTACAATTTGTCCGAAAATCTCTTCCTGACGATCCCATGCTTCCTGGTAATCAAGCAATCCCCAGTCCTGGAAAGAAACTATTTTATTCCCCATTTTTTTGTGTATTGGTTGCCGGCTTAACATCTGTTTCTGCGTCAGTGCATCCGGCAACATATCCTAGCATATAGTTCTCGAAGCGCTCAAAATAGACATCGAATTTTTTGCATACGTGTTCTGATTCTAAAAAAGCCTGGAAGTTTCCCGCTGGGGCATACGAAAATTTATGAAGCCTGATATCGTCTTTAAAAGAAACATTTCGTTTGCCCTGAAGCTTATAAATAGCTTCTTTTGCGCACCAGCAGATGTAAAGATGTTCGATTTTGTGTTTCTCGTCTAAGAAATTGATTTCCTCTTTGATTAGAAATTTGTCCTCTACCCGCTCAATTTTGGTTTTGATAATTTCTATATCGATGCCGACAGGTTTGTCTTTACTGATCATTACAGCAGCGTAATCGTACGAGTGGCTGAAAGAAATATGATAGGGTGAATCGGGAAGGTAAGGTTTCCCATGTTCATCGACCTGGCAATCTATATAGTCGTCGGTGTTAAGCAATTGGCGTAACAGAACCCGGGTGCTTAGCCAATGCAGATTGCGTTTTCCGTTGTTAAGGCCACCCAAAACTTTTTCTTCATGCTCCCGCAGTTGCAACTGCGCATACAATTCTTCCGCAGATTCCTCTATCTTCCAGATAGCAAATTCTGTGCTTTCATCCAGTTTTTTATGGTAAGCAAGAGCCATGCTTCTTCGTCGTTTAAAAATACAACTCGCAATTAGAAGTGTTTGCACTACATTTTCGCGAATCTCAAATAGCGCGTAAAATTATCTTAAAATAATCATACTTTAGGCCAAACCTTCCGTAATTATGATTATCTCAGATAAACGCATTTTAGAAGAAATTGAAAAAGGCACAATCATCATAGAGCCTTTCAAAAGAGAGTGCCTTGGTACCAATTCTTATGATGTGCATTTAGGAAAATACCTGGCCACTTATAGGAACAGGGTACTCGATGCGAAACTTCACAACGAAATAGATCACTTTGAAATTCCAAAAGATGGCTTTGTTTTGCAGCCGAATACCTTATACCTGGGTGTTACGGTTGAATATACCGAAACTCACTGCCATGTGCCTTTTCTGGAAGGAAAGTCGAGTACCGGACGTTTGGGAATTGATATCCACGCCACAGCCGGAAAAGGCGACGTTGGCTTTTGTAATACCTGGACACTTGAAATCTCATGTACCCAACCCGTTCGCATTTATGCAGGCATGCCAATTGGACAACTAATCTATTTTGAAGTGGGAGGTGAGATCGAAACCTTTTACAATTCTAAAGGAAATGCGAAGTATAACCGAAAGACTACCAAGCCTGTTGAAAGCATGATGTGGAAGAATTCTTTTTAGAAATTTACGATAAAAACACAGATTTAAAGCCTCATTTTTAGTAAATTGAGGCTTTTATTTTTGCATGCGATTATCAGAAATAAGAACATGTTGCTAAACAGAATCCCATGAAAATCACATCTGCTTTTTTTCTGTCTGTGCTCATATGTTCAGCTTTGTTTACAGGATTTTCTTCAGACGAAGATCCTATAAAAGAGTTGCTTTTGAAGATCGAACGGTATCACGATAATTACACTTCCGAGAAAGTTCATATTCATACCGATAAGCCATATTACAGCATCGGCGATACCATTTGGTTCAAAGCCTATGTTGTAAATGCCGACAGAAATCGATTGTCGGGCCTAAGCAAAATTCTATACGTCGATCTCATCAATGAAAAAGATTCTATAAAGAAAACCCTGCGGCTTCCAATTATTTCCGGTTTATCATGGGGCGATTTCACTTTGTCTGATTCTCTAACTGAAGGAAATTATCGAATAAGGGCCTACACCAATTGGATGCGGAATTTTGATGAGGCATATTTTTTCGATAAGAACCTCAAAATTGGAAACTCGTTCTCGAGTCAGGTTGTGAGTAACGTACAATATAGTTTTTCTCAAACCGGAATCAAGGAACATGTAGACGCCGGAATTATCTACTCCAGACTTAACGGCGAGCCTTTAGCCGGCAAACAGGTTAATTATGCCATTGAACTTGATAACCGGAGTGTTTTAAAAGGCAAAGGTGTTACAGACAGCAATGGCAAACTGCTTATAAAATTTACAAATAGTCAGCCATTTATTCTTAAATCAGGAAAAATCAATACTTCCCTTAAAGTTGATTCGCAAACGATCGTAAACAAAGTTTTTCCGATAAAAGCTACTTCTGCAAATGTCGATGTTCAGTTTTTTCCGGAAGGCGGTTCCTTACTTAACAATATACGATCGAAAATTGCTTTTAAAGTCGTTGGAGCCGACGGAGTGGGCAGAAATGCTACTGGATATGTTCAGGAAGACAGCGCGACCAAAATAGTGGAATTCAGCTCCGATTATGCCGGAATGGGAAGTTTTTTATTTACTCCTTTAAAGGGCAATCGCTATACTGCTATAATTCGGTTTGAAGATGGTTCGGAAAAAAAGCTGGATCTGCCTAAAGCAGCTGATACAGGATATATATTAACAGTAAATAACAACGACAGTGAGAATTTAGGAGTTAAAGTTTCCGCGGTGACTGAGATCCCCAATCAGGAAGTTATACTTGTGGGGCAATCAAATGGAATTGTGCATTTTGTTTCTAAGAATAAATTGGATAAGAATTTTTTATCAGCCTCGCTATCCAAAAAACGTTTTCCCTCCGGCATAGTACAATTCACTTTGTTCAATTCTTCCTATCAGCCATTGGCAGAAAGATTGGTGTTTATTCGCCATAGTTCGCCGCTTTCAATACGTTTTACAACGGATAAAGAAACTTATAGCGTAAGAGAAAAGATTAAAATGACCTTGAATGCAGCCGACTCTGCCGGTAAACCTGCGCAAGGTGCGTTTTCAATAGCAGTTACCAATGAATCTCAGATACCTTTTGATGATGTTAATGAGACGACCATATTATCAAATTTGTTGCTGAGCTCAGAACTGAAGGGCTACATAGAAACTCCAAACTATTATTTTACCGAGGTTAATTCACAGAAGGATAAAGCATTGGATAATCTGATGCTTACACAAGGCTGGAGAAAGTTCGACTGGAAAAATCTGACAGCCGGGATATATCCGCTACTGACGTTTAAGCCCGAACGGAATATCAGCGTAAGTGGGAGAGTTTTTAATTTGAACGGAACACCTGCTGTGGGAGGTAAGGTAATGCTGCTGACTTCGAGAGGAACTGGTATGGTACTCGATACGATAACTGATGCAGAAGGCAGATTTAATTTTGAAAATTTGAGTTTTAATGATAGTACCACCTTTATAGTGCAGGCCCGAAATGCCCGGGATAAAAAGAATGTTGAGATTGTGCTTGACAGGATTCCGGCGCAACCGGTTACAAAGAATAAAAATGCTGCGGCTGCAGAAATAAACGTTAACCAATCCCTAATCACTTATCTTAAAAATCGTAGCGAGCAATTTGCCGAAATGCGAAAAAATGGGTTATTCCGTCGGAGTATTGTACTTGCCGAAGTTAAAATTACCGAAGTAAAGCCAAAAGTTAAAGAGTCGAGCAATCTTAATGGAGCTGGGAATGCAGACGCCGTTCTTGTTGCTGCGGATTTACAGGACTGTCAGAATTTAGCCATTTGCTTACAGGGGCGGGTAGCCGGTTTAATTATTCAAAATGGTGTGGCGTATTTAAGCAGAAATATGTCGAGTTCATTTTCCGGACCTGTTCCGATGCAACTTATTGTTGATGGAATGAATGTTGAACCTTCTTTTCTCTCAGTTATTAGCCCGAACGACGTAGAAACAATAGAAATATTGAAAAGTATCGGAAACACTGCCATTTACGGCATCAGAGGCGGCGGGGGAGTAATGATAATAACAACAAAAAGAGGTGAGCGCAATATGTCTGCACGCAGTTTTGCCCCGGGCATCGCCTCCTTTAAGCCTCAGGGATATTACCTTGGGCGCCAGTTTTATTCACCTGTTTATGATGGTCCGGTAAATCCTTTGCCTGATTTACGCACTACTATTTTTTGGGCGCCTAATGTTTTAACCTCTGCGAATGGTAAAGCTTCTGTGGAATTTTTTGCCTCAGACAAACCCGGAGTCTATAAAGCTGTTATTGAGGGTCTGGACTTAAAAGGTTCTTTAGTGCGACAAATACATCGATTTAACGTGAAATGAATTCTATTAAAATAACTATAAAAGAAAAAATAGCTCTTTTAACTCTGGACAAAGGAAGGTCCAATGCCATTGGTGCCGAAATGGTAATGGAGTTAAAGGACATGATTCAAAATATCGAAAAAGACGAGAATGTTTCGGGAGTGATTTTAACGGGCAAAGATGAATATTTTACCGCCGGGCTCGACTTGATGGAGCTTTTCGATTATTCAGAAAATCAGATTAAGGAATTTTGGGAACAATACTTTGCTCTTATTCATGCTCTGGCAGCTTTCAAAAAGCCACTGATAGCAGCAATAAACGGCCATGCCCCGGCCGCAGGAACAATTCTTTGTCTGTGCTGCGATTACAGAGTTATGGCTCAAGGAGAATTTCCAATAGGATTAAATGAAATTGCTTTGGGAATCATCGTTCCAGACAGTTTTTTTCAGTTATATGCCTCTTGTATTGGCCGGCAAAAAGCCAGCAAATATCTGCTGGAAGCTAAATTAATGAATCCAAATGAAGCTTTAGGTATTGGTTTAGTCGACGAGGTGGTGAATGCAAGTTCTTTAATTAATACAGCAGTTAAACAAATGCAGAAATACCTTCAATTTAATAAAGTGGTTTGGCAGGAGAGTAAGCAGAACATCAGAAGAAACCTGGTTTTTTCGGTTCAGCCTCATCAGCCAGATATTATAAAAAAAATATTGGAAGAGTGGTGGGCTCCCTATAACCGATCAATTTTACAAACTATTATACAGAACTTTAAAAAATCTTAAATTTGCATATCATCAATCCTGTATAAAAATTCTTGTAGAATGAATATTCTTAGTGCCGGAACAGAAACAGAAGTTGAAACTTTTACCCTCGAAGAGATTTTGACGAGTATAAAAGCCAATCATCGGTTAATTTTATGGAACGATGATGTAAATACTTTTGAGCACGTAATCTACTGCCTGGTAAAGTATCTGGATTATAATCATAATCAAGCCGAAAATATAGCGTGGACCATTCACAATGATGGCAAATGCGCTGTACTTGAGGGGTCTTTTACCGAACTCGAAGTATATCGGAAAATTCTTCAACAGGAAGGGCTTACAGTCACCATAGATTAGATTTATGGCCGTTAACTGATTCTGTTCTTCATCTCCTTTTATAGTAATAAAGTAGTTACTGCCTGCATATTCATGGTTGAATGCCTTTTCTTTGCACGTTGTTTGTTGATAAGTAAAGAAAAAAACTTTAAAAATGAGGCTCTTATATATTTTAATTACGTTTTTTACTCTTTGTACGCAAGTTGTTTCTGCTCAAAATCCTGTCGGAGATGTACGAGGAAAAGTGGTAGATTCCGGCACTAAAAAGCCAATCGACTTTGCAACAGTAGCCTTAATTGATTCAACTTCCGGGAAAGCAATTAAATCTGCGCAAAGTGATTTAGCGGGCCAATTTATCTTGTCAAATCTTCCATTCGGAAGTTATATCGTAAAAGTAAGTTTTGTCGGTTTTCAGCCTTATTCTAATCCTGTTGTTATCTCTCAAAAAAATTCCAGGATAGATCTTGGCCTTCTCCCATTAGTGCAAAACAAAGACAATGTTTTAAAGCAGGTTACTGTAGAGGGACAGCGAAGTTCTATGCAATTAGGTGTTGATCGAAAAGTGTTCAATGTAGAGCAAAGTTTAGTAAGCGAGGGTGGTTCGGCAACTGACTTACTCGCTAACGTTCCAACTGTTTCAGTTGATATCGATGGAAATATCAACCTTCGGGGTTCGGGCAGTGTTCGGGTTTTAATTGATGGAAGGCCTTCGGCTATCGGCGGTGGAGATATTTCAACCATTTTACAGGCCTTGCCTGCAAGTTCTATTGAAAGCATAGAGTTAATCACCAATCCCTCCTCTAAGTACGATCCTGAAGGTCAAACAGGAATTATCAATATCGTTTTAAAGAAAAATAAAAAAGTAGGTGTTAATGGCGCCGTTTCCCTATCTGCCGGTACACAGGAAAACTACAATACCAGTACTAATTTAAGCTACCGCGATGGGAATGTGAATGTTTACGGAAACTATGGCTTTCGATATGGTACACGTATTGGCGGTGGATTTAATAATACATCTTTCATAAATAACGGGCAGACATTTAATAGTTCGAGCGGCCAGCGACAAAATGTAGGGAATAACGCAAAGGCTGGAGTTGACTACTATATCAACAAGAAAACTACGATTGGGGCTTCAGCGAATATAAACTTCCGGAATGGTGAGGATACAGAAGATATCAATTATGTATATCAAAATTATCTGAATACATATTCTAACGGAACCAGTCTTAGGAGCTCTGAAGGAAACGAGAAAGATAAAGGTTATGATTTAGCGCTTGATTTTAGCAGAAAGTTTAAAAGGCAAGGCGAGGAATTAATGGCAAATTTTAGCTTCGGCCAGAGTTCTGAAGATGGAGTATCAACCTTCAATCAGAGTTTTTTTTACCCCCAAAGGGATATCAAAGATTCAATAGACAGGAGGGTTAATGTAAATGGTGAAAAACGGAAAAATTATAATATACAAGCAGATTATACTCTGCCAATCACTGAAAAGCAAAAGTTTGAAGCAGGTTACCGCACAACGATCGGACTTCGGAACGAAGATCAGTCCTCAGAGAAATTAAATCCTGTTTCAGGTAACCTTGAAAATGATTATCAACTAACCGATGATTTTTCTTCAGAAGATATTGTACATGCTTTATATATCAATTATCAAAATCAGGTAAACGGGGGATTTGGCTTCCAGACCGGCTTGCGTGCAGAACAGGCCTATCTTAATACAGAATACACCGCAACCGACGGAACGACATTCCAGCCAACAGGAGCAAAAGGGAACCTTGATTATTTTCGAATTTATCCCAGTATCTTTTTAACTCAAAAGTTGAAAGGCGAAAATCAGTTGCAATTAAGCTATACACGCAGAGTTAACCGGCCGCGTGGCTGGCAGGTCAATCCGTTTTTGAACGTTACCGATCCCAATAATCTTCGTATGGGGAATCCAAATTTGAAGCCTGAGGATATCCATTCGGTAGAGTTTAGTTATATGAAATTTTGGAAGGCTTTAACTTTTACATCGACCTTATTTACCAGGCAGGTAAATGATGTGGTTCAAAGTTACCGCACAGTTTTAAGTGGCGATACAACATTGTCGCAGTTTATCAACCTAAGTAAAACCCGGGCATCAGGTTTAGAATTAATCAGCAGGGCTGATATTTCAAAAGGCTTTAATATTACGGCCAATGTGAATATATTTTACAATAAGTTTTTTGGAAATGCTCAGTTCGGCTTAAAACCGAACGATGGGTATAATTGGAACTCGAATTTAACATCTACTTTTAAGCTTCCTCTAAATTTATCCGGCCAGATTAATATGAACTATATGGCGCCCAGGGTAATGGCACAAGGTCGGGGAAAAGAAATGTTTGGAATGGATGCCGCTTTACGTTTAGATATGATGAAAAAAAAGGCAAGCTTGTCATTTAATATGCGCGATGTATTCAATACCAGAAAGTGGGGAATGGTGACTGAAACCGACCAGTTGATCTCTGAATTCCAACGTCGTATGCAGGGCAGACAGGCAAACTTAACGTTTAGTTACCGCTTTGGTCAGTCAGATTTGCCCCAACGTAATAAGCGTCCAGAGAAAGATTCTCAAAATCAGCCAATGGACGAGCCGCAGTTCTAGTTATTTCAATCTGCAGTTGTTTTTTATGATTGAGGCATTATCATAGTATTAAGCTCTATATTCCTTTTTGGTCGAAAGAATAGAATATTTAAGAATAAAATCCAATATTCGCTCCAATATCCTGTAATTGGAAATCATCTAAGAACTAATTTAAGCTTGCAGCTCATGGCCAATAAAAACCCCTATCTTTTTCCCTTCATTCTGATAACATCGTTATTCTTTTTATGGGGATTTGCTCACAACCTCGATCCAATTTTAATTCCGCATTTACAAAAGTCGTTTACTTTAACAACCGTGCAGGCAACTTTGATAGATTCCGCGGTTTTTATAGCTTATTTTATTATGGCAATACCGGCGGGTATTATAATGAAGAAATATGGCTACAAAACTGGCATAATTATCGGTCTTTTACTGTTTGCCTTTGGTTCATTTCTATTCGTTCCTGCGGCAGATAACCAGTCCTACAACTTCTTTTTGATTGCATTATTCATTATAGCCTGTGGTTTAACAATCTTAGAAACAGCAGCAAATCCGTATGCATCATCACTGGGAGATCCGGAAACTTCTACACAACGGCTGAATCTTGCGCAATCGTTTAACGGTTTGGCAGCTGCAATGGCACCCGTTATCGGAGCGAGAATTATCCTAACAAAAGGATATACCGATGCAGAATTAGATGTCATGTCTGCAAGTGCCAGACAAATGGCCTTGGCCGCAGAGGCATCATCAGTGAAAATGCCTTATATGATTTTAGGCACAGTTTTACTTATAATCGCTATAATTTTTGCGTTTACCAAATTGCCAAAAATTCAAAATACCGACGAGCATTTGGAAAGCGAAAGTATCTTTCATGCCTTCAAACACAAACATTTATCGTGGGGAGTTGCCGCGCAGTTTTTCTATGTCGGGGCACAGGTTTCTGTATTTAGCCTTTTTATTTTATACGCCACTAAATCTGCCGATATAAGCGCAATAACCGCTGCAGATTATTTAGGAGCCTGTGGAATCGCATTTTTAATCGGGCGCTTTATCGGCACCTTTTTAATGCGATTTATTAAACCGCACAAATTATTGGCACTGTATGCAATTATCAATGTAATACTTTGTCTTGTGGCAATTTACGGGCACGGAATGATCACTGTGTATACGGTTATTGGAATATGTTTTTTTATGTCCATTATGTTTCCTACCATTTTTGCATTAGGAATAAAAGGATTAGGAGGGGATACAGAGTTTGGAAGTAGTTTAATTATTATGGCGATAGTTGGTGGAGCTATTTTACCTCGTCTTTTTGCTATGATAGCAGATTCTACAAATAACATTCAAAATGGATACATAATTCCCTTAATCTGTTTTATTGTGATTGCCATATTTGGATTAAGTGGATATAAAATAATTAAAGCTAAATCATAGATTTTTAATAATGTTCAGTTTAAAAAATAAACAGGCCGTAATTACCGGCGGCGGAAGCGGAATCGGAAAAGCAATTTCTCTGCTTTTCGCCCAGCAGGGGGCCATTGTTCACATCATAGAATTGAATTCTGACAATGCACAACAGGCTGTAAAAGAAATAAAGGAGAATGGAGCGGAGGCGTATTCGTATAGTGCGGACGTAAGCAAACAGGATCAAATTATTTCGGTTTTTAACAAGATCGGTAAGATTGATATCCTGGTAAATAATGCCGGAATTGCTCATGTAGGGAAAGTAGAAGGTACTTCTGAAGAAGATTTTGAAAGGGTATATAGCGTAAATGTTAAGGGAGCATATAATTGCCTTTACGCAGCAGTTCCTTTAATGAAGGCACAGGGCGGTGGCGCTATCGTGAATATGGCATCCATTGCATCTTCCGTTGGCATAGCCGATCGCTTTGCCTATTCAATGAGCAAAGGCGCTATCCATGCCATGAGTATGTCCATTGCTCGGGATTATTTAGATGATAAGATCCGGAGCAACTCGATTTCACCGGCAAGGGTTCATACACCGTTTGTAGATGGATTCATTGCTAAAAACTATCCCGGTAAGGAAGAAGAAATATTTGAAAAACTATCAAAAAGTCAGCCGATTGGCAGGATGGGTAAACCTGAAGAAGTTGCAGCATTAGCCCTTTTTCTATGTTCGGATGAAGCAGGCTTTATTACCGGCTGCGATTATCCTATTGATGGAGGATTTATAAAACTTAACAATTAAGGTAAAAACGATATGAAACTTATAAGATTCGGAGAACTTTACAAAGAGAAACCAGGAGTAATAATTGACGATGTGTACTATGATGTATCAGCTTTTGGGGAAGACTTTAATGAAAATTTTTTTGAAAGCGACGGACTTTCAAGACTTGAAAATTACCTTAAAATAAATCAGGGGAAACTTCAGCCAATCCCCGAAGGCAGCCGTATCGGCTCACCAATTGCAAGACCATCAAAAATTCTTTGCATCGGCTTAAACTATGCCGATCATGCCATTGAAACAGGTGCGCCGATTCCTCCTGAGCCGGTTTTATTTATGAAATCCACCACGGCCTTAGTAGGTCCCTTTGACAATATCGTTATCCCTAAAAACTCAGTGAAAACCGACTGGGAAGTTGAGTTAGCCTTTGTAATAGGCAAAAAAGCGAGTTACGTAGACGAGTCGGAAGCTATGGATTATGTAGCCGGATATTGTTTGCATAATGATGTTTCTGAGCGGGCTTTTCAGCTTGAACGCAATGGAACCTGGGATAAAGGTAAAGGTTGTGATACATTTGCACCAATTGGTCCGTTTTTGGCAACAAAGGACGAGATCAGCGATCCTGACAACCTTCGTCTTTGGCTGAATGTAAACGGTCAAAAGATGCAGGACGGAAATACTAAAACATTTATTTTCAAAATCCCTTTTCTTATTTCCTACTTAAGCCAGTTCATGACATTGCTTCCGGGAGACATAATCTCCACAGGAACTCCGGCTGGTGTTGGCTTAGGCTTTAATCCGCCGGTGTATTTAAAGGCGGGAGATGTTGTAGAACTTGGTATTGATGGCTTAGGAACTTCAACTCAAAAAGTTGTCGCTTATGAAAAGAATTGATTCACATCAACACTTCTGGCGCTTTGATCCGGTAAGGGACTCGTGGATAAATGAGGATATGAAAACTATCCAGCGCGATTTTTTACCCGAAGATCTGGCTCCAATCCTTACAGAAAATAAAGTGGATGGATGTGTAGCTGTTCAGGCTGATCAATCAGAAGAGCAAAATGCTTTTCTTCTTGAACTTGCTGCGGCTAATCCTTTTATCAAAGGAGTTGTTGGTTGGGTCGACCTGAGAGCAAATAATATAAAAGATAGTCTGGATTTTTACAAAGGCTTTGATAAGATGAAAGGCTTCCGCCATGTCTTACAAGGCGAAGAAGACCGGTCGTTAATGCTGAGGAGCGAATTTAAAAGAGGTATTTCTTTATTGGAAGATTACGAATATACCTACGACATTCTCATTTACCCCGACCAGTTGAAATATACAGAGGAGTTTGTTAAGAGTTTTCCGCACCAGCGGTTTGTGATAGATCATATCGCCAAGCCAAACATAAAAGGGAAAGACCTGGACGAATGGGCTAAAGATATCAGCGCGGTTGCACGATATTCTAACGTCAGCTGTAAAGTTTCGGGCATGGTTACCGAAGCCGATTGGCAAAACTGGCAGTCGGAAGATTTTAACCCTTATCTTGAGGTGGTTTTTGAAGCATTCGGCACTAACAGGGTAATGTTCGGGTCAGACTGGCCGGTTTGCGAAGTTGCCGGTGGTTATTCTAAAGTGATTGAATTGGTCCGAAATTATACCTCGCAATTGTCAGCGCACGAACAAGAGCTTTTTTGGGGCAGAAATGCTATAGATTTTTACAATTTAACTAATTAACATCTGGCCCGTTGGTGGCGGATAATTTTTAATCAATGGATTTACAACTAAAAGATAAAGTAATCATAGTAAGCGGTGGTGCCAAAGGCATCGGTGCCGGCATTGTAAAAACTCTGGCGAATGAAGGCTCTATTCCCGTAATTGTTGGAAGAAATGAGGAGGACAATTTAAGCACACTTGCCGAAATTGAAGCTGCAGGCGGAAAAGGCTTCCAGGTATCTGCTGAACTTACTAAGCCCGAGGAGTGCGCTCGCGTTATAAATGAAGTAATAGCAAAATTCGGAAGAATTGAAGGTTTGGTAAATAATGCAGGTGTGAACGATGGTGTAGGTTTAGAAAATGGCACCTATGAAAAGTTCATGGAATCTCTTCACCGCAATGTTGTGCATTATTATTTATTGGCTCATTACGCGCTTCCAGAGCTGAAAAAATCAAAAGGGGCGATTGTAAATATAAGTTCTAAAACTGCCGAAACGGGCCAGGGAGGTACGTCCGCATATGCCGCCGCTAATGGTGGCCGTAATGCGTTAACTCGTGAGTGGGCTGTTGAACTGTTAAAATATAGCATTCGTGTAAACGCAATAATTGTTGCAGAGTCATGGACACCCGCGTACGAAAAGTGGATTAAAACATTGCCAAACCCTGAAGAGAAATTAAAAGAAATTACAGATAAAATACCTTTCGAAAATAGAATGACCACACCGGAAGAACTGGGTAATGCAACAGCATTTTTGTTGTCGCCTTGCTCAAGCCATACAACCGGTCAGTTAATTCATGTTGATGGAGGTTATGTGCACTTGGATCGCGCTTTAGCGAATGCTTAAAATATTATGAAAACTTTAGTTTGTACAACACCCGGAGCTTTTGAATATCAGCAAGGAGAATATCCTGCGGCAGCGAAAGATCACTCTATATTAAAAATAAAACGGATCGGAATCTGTGGAACAGATTTGCATGCCTTCGAAGGTACTCAACCTTTTTTTGAATATCCGAGGATTTTGGGTCATGAACTGGCCTGCGAATTTGTTAGCGGAGATAACGCGGAGGGATTTAAGGCGGGAGAGGCTGTAACATTTATTCCATACTTCTATTGTGGCGAATGTATTGCTTGTCGTTCAGGAAAATCAAATTGCTGTGTCAATATTAAGGTTTGCGGCGTTCATATGCATGGAGGAATGGCCGAATATCTCTCGGTCCCGTCTTACTCTTTAATCCATGGCGAAGGTCTGAGCTATGATGAACTGGCCCTTGTGGAACCCTTGGCTATTGGAGCCCATGGTGTAAGAAGAGCGGACGTTAAAAAAGATGAATTTGTTTTGGTGATAGGAGCGGGTCCCATCGGTCTCGGTATTATGGAATTCGCCAGAATTGCCGGTGGGAAGGTGATTGCGATGGACATTAACGACCAACGACTGACTTTCTGTAAGGAAAAGCTGAACGTACATCATACCATAAATCCAATGACTGATGATGTAATTGCTAAGTTAAAAGAAATTACAAATGGTGATTTTCCTACAGTTGTAATTGATGCGACCGGAAGTCTTAAAGCAATTAATAATGGTTTTCAATATTTGGCTCATGGAGCACGCTACGTTCTGGTTGGTCTGCAAAAAGGGGAGTTAAGTATTAGTCACCCCGAGTTTCACAAGCGCGAAGCCACTTTAATGAGTAGCAGAAACGCGACCCGTGATGATTTTGAGCACGTAATTGCTTGCATGAAAAACGGTCTGGTAAATCCGGCAACATATATTACTCACCGCGTTACATTTGATCAGGTGAAAGATGAGTTCAAAGGCTGGCTCAATCCTGCCAACGGAGTGATAAAAGCAATGATAGAAGTTGATTAGCTTTAAATATAATGAAAACATTTGTACTGTCAGCCATCACTGTTATTGGTCTGGTGGCGACCAGTACATTCGGTGCGCAAACTAGTATTGATGTTTATCTTTTATTGCGACCAGGCCAGGCTATCTCATAAAAATTTTCCTCCGGATCAAAGTAAACACGTTCGCATTCACCCCTATCCAAAGATCATATTCATGGCACCTCCGGAACTTTACAGCTTGGATTCGTATGGCTGACGCTCTATCGAAATAATTCGCGTTTTTCGATTTTCCGATTGTAACAAATTTATATTTTTCTTAACGCTCTACACTTTTACTAAGCTTCGGTTTTGGAATAAAGTTTCTGAACTCATACATTTGCTATTCAACTAAGTTGAATTAAATTCAATTACTGTCAACTTCTGGCAATTTAGTGCCGGTCGGATCACTGTGCCTGGATACTTAGTAAAAGTAAAGAGCGTTATCACTAACCACTATACTTTAGTTTAAATGAAAGCGGAGGAATCGGCCGCTATATAAATGCGAATTAAAACGAATAATAATTGATTTAACTAACATAACTTGAAATACAGAACGAAAATCTATAGCATATTAACAGGCTTTGGCTTGTCTGCATTAGCATTGCAGTCAAATGCTCAAACGGCAGGTTTGACAATCCCTTCTGGCTTCAAAGCCGAGATTATAGCGGAAGGCACCGGGAAACCGAGGCATATAGCTGTAACTAAAACGGGCGATATTTATGTCAAACTCTTCAGAAAAGTAGAAGACAAAGGTATTTTAATGCTTCAGGATAAAGATGGGGATGGCAAATACGAAACTAAAACAAGCTTTGGTAATTATGTCGGAACTGGTATTTATTTAAAGGATGGATATTTATATGCATCATCGGATGAGGAGGTTTTCAGATACAAGCTCGATGCAAACGAGCACGTGATCAATCCGAATAAACCCGATACACTGGTTAGAGGCCTTGTTAATAAACGACAACATGAGTCAAAGTCTCTAGTACTGGACAATGCAGGAAATATGTATGTAAACATTGGGGCTCCCTCGAACTCCTGTCAGGTGAATGATCGTCAGCAAGGCTCTCCCGGCCAGGCAGATTGTCCACTTCTCGAAACGGCAGGCGGTATCTGGCAATTTAAAATTGATAAATTTAATCAAAGCTATGCTGAAGGAGTAAGATATGCCACAGGCTTGAGAAATGTTGTCGGACTTGACTGGAACACACAAAATAATACCTTGTTTGTTATGCAACATGGCAGGGATCAGCTAACGATGTTTCCTGAATTGTATAATACTAAGCAATCTGCCGAACTACCTGCAGAATGTATGTATATGATTAAAAAGGGGGACAATGCCGGCTGGCCATATATTTATTACGACCCATTTCAAAAGAAAAAGATTATTGCGCCTGAATATGGCGGAGACGGAAAGAAGGACGGAGATAGTAAATATATCGATCCTGTAGTTGCTTTCCCGGCCCATATGGCACCGAATGGACTTTTGTTTTACACTGGCAAAATGTTTCCTGAGAAATATAGAAATGGCGCATTTGTAGCTTTTCATGGATCATGGAACCGATCGCCAGAGCCCCAAAAAGGTTTTCTTGTAGCTTTTGTTCCTTTTAAAGATGGTAAGCCTTCCGGCGAATGGGAAACTTTTGCGGATGGCTTTTCGGGTTCGCCAGAGAAAACAGCTTCGGGTCGGGCAGACCATAAGCCATGCGGACTTGCTATGGGCCCAGATGGTTCATTGTATGTTACTGACGACGCTAAAGGCGCCATTTATAAAATTTCGTATCATAAATAATTTCTGTCGTGAAAAAAATATCAATCGTTCTATTAGTTGCTTCAGTTTTTTCTTTCTCGTCTTTTGCACAAACTAAAAAACCGGCAACGGGCTCAAAAACTGCAAAAAAGCCTGCAACTGCCGCCGTTTCTCCAGCAACTTTGCAAAGAGGGAAAGTGGTATATAACACATATTGTGTGGCTTGCCATCAGCCTGATGGCGGTGGGGTGCCTAGTATGAATGCTCCCATTGTAAAGACATCCTACGTGCTGGGGCCGAAAAATAGACTTATAGATATCCTGCTTAAAGGAATGCAGGATGTTGAAATTGATGGCGAAACGTATTCAAACGTGATGCCTTCTCATAGTTTCCTTACTAACCAGCAAATAGCTGATGTTTTAACATATGTTCGTAATAACTTCGGCAACAAAGCAAGTGCTGTTACTGTTGCTGAAGTAGCTGCTGTTAGGAACAAAAAATAATTGCAAGTTGATGAATTATAGAAAATTTAAAAATGTACTTGTTTCGGAAGTTGGTTTAGGTACCTGGCAATTAGGTAGCGCCGATTGGGGAAACATGAATGAAGACGAAGCTTTTGCGATATTAAACAAGTTTGTAGAACTGGGAGGCAACTTCATTGATACAGCTGATGTTTATGGCATGGGAATCAGCGAACGCTATATCGGCAAATTTTTGAAAACAACCGATAAAGAACTAATCATAGCAAGTAAATTAGGCAGACGCAGCGATGGTGACAATGGTTGGCCCCAAAACTTCAGCTATGACGGAATGCGTGCTCATGTAGAATCCTCGCTTAATAATTTGGGCCTGCAATCTCTGTTTCTCGAGCAATTACATTGTATCCCTGAAGAGGAATTACGTGCTGGAAA
>CBFGOI010000012.1:0-65998 GCA_965650335.1 uncultured Pedobacter sp.
TATGAGGAAGTTGCATACGATATTTATCCCCTGACAAATGCTCATGAACAGGTTGGAGCAGGAATGATTGCATCATTGGAAGAGGAAATGTCCGAAATCGACTTTCTTCATTTTGTTAAAGAACGCTTATCCGCCAAGGTTATCAGACATACCGCTTTAACAGGAAAGCCTGTGAAGCGCGTAGCAGTTTGCGGTGGTTCAGGAAGTTTCTTGTTAAAGAACGCAATTGCAGCAAATGCTGATGTTTTTATCACTGCGGATTTTAAATATCATGAGTTTTTTGATGCTGAAAATAAATTGGTGATCGCCGATGTGGGACATTTTGAAAGTGAGCAGTTTACACAGGAATTGTTGTTTGAAATTATTCGGAAAAATTTTGCTAACTTTGCCCTCCATTTAACAGAATATAACACAAACCCCATAAATTATCTAATTTAATGGAACAAACAGTAGAACAGAAGCTTAAGGCTTTATACGCACTGCAAAACATACATACGAAGGTTGACAAAATCAAGCAGGTACGTGGTGATCTTCCCATGGAAGTATCAGATTTAGAAGATGATGTTGCTGGTCTTGAAACCCGTATTCAAAAAATAAAGGGTGAATTGGATGATTACGAAGATTCAATTGTTACCCGCAAAAACATGATCAGGGATGCTCTTGCTGCTGTTAAAAAGTACGAGACCCAGTTGAATGAGGTTAAGAACAATCGTGAGTATGATGCTATTTCTAAAGAAATAGAAATACAGGGACTTGAAATTCAGGTTTGCGAAAAGAAAATCAAAGAACTTGGTTTCGATATCACGAACAAAACTCAGGTTTACGAAAGCGCAGTAGCTGATCTTGAAAGCCGTCGTAAAGATTTAGAGATAAAAAAAGCAGAGCTTGAGAATATTACTGCCGAAACTCAGAAAGAAGAAGATGAGTTATCTCAAAAAGCAAAAGAAGCAGAACAATTTATTGACGAGCGCTTATTAACAGCTTATAATCGTCTTCGTAATAACTCTAAAAACGGATTAGCAGTGGTTACTATTCAGCGTGATTCTTGCTCTGGATGTTATAACCAAATACCTCCTCAGCGTCAGCTTGATATCCGTCAGCATAAAAAAGTTATCGTTTGCGAGCATTGCGGCCGTATTTTGGTTGATGAGGCGTTGGCAGGTGAGAAAATAGAAGAAGCGATCTAATCAAGATTTCTAAAATTTACAAAGCGGCTTATTATCAGGCCGCTTTTTTTATGCTTTATATTTTAGAATTAAACCTCCAGATTTTTTGAGGAGTAACACACAAATCTAAAGGAATGTCATGCCTGTTTACTTCCTCAATCCGTTCTTCGGGCTCAAAGTAGCAAGTGCCTGCCTTTATCACATCGGTTCTGCAGTCGGCCAGAAACCTGTCGTAAAAGCCTTTCCCATAACCAATTCTGTTTCCTTGCTTATCAAAGGCTAGCAGAGGAACGATAACCATGTCTATTAGTTTTGAATCAATTTCCTTACCATGCTCAGGCTCGGTAATGCCCCATTGATTCATGGCCAGAGGGGTATCGGTTTCCCAAAGAATATTTGTAAGGCTATGATCTTCAGTATTGCTTTTTGGAAGGACGAATTTAAGTTGAGGGTATCTTTTTAGAAGGTGTTCTTTGAGCAAGAGACTATTAAACTCATGCTTTCCAGTAATAGGATAGTAAATGTGAACAATCTCAAGATTATCAAGTGAAATATCTTCAAAAATCTGCACGATAGCTATACTCAGGTTTTCCTGTTCATCAGGAAGAAGTTCCCTGCGTTTTTGTAAATAGATTGCTCGCAGCTCTTTTTTAGTCACTCAGCAAAGTTAAAATAAAAAGTGTTCGCCTGGGGAGGGTGCAAGTTTTTAGAAAATAATTTCAAATAAAAAAGCGATCTCAAGTTCGTTTGAGATCGCTTTTTATAAGATTGAACGAAATTATTTTACGCGCTCGATATATTCTCCTGTGCGGGTGTCAATTTTTATTTTATCGCCCAGGTTAATAAACATTGGCACCTTAATTTCCACTCCTGTTTCAACAGTTGCGCTCTTTAATGCATTCGTAGACGTGTCGCCTTTTACAGCAGGTTCAGTATATGTGACCTCTAATTCGACACTTGTAGGCGCTTGTGCTATGATGGGCTCATCGCTTTCAAAAGCAATGATCACGTTCATCCCGTCTTTTAAAAATCGCGCAGAATCGCCGAATAAAAATTTAGGGATGTTGAATTGTTCGTAGGTGGTATTGTCCATTACTACGAAAAAAACGCCGTCATCGTATAAATATTGGTAATCGTTGGTTTCTACTCTGCAAATCTCTACCTCTTCATCTGTACGAAAACGGTATTCGACCAGCTTACCGGTTTTAACGTTCCGCATACGAGCCTGATAAAACGCACGTAAATTTCCCGGTGTGCGGTGTAAAAATTCTTCAACTGTTACCAGTTCGCCATTGAATCTTAGAACATTTCCGCTTTTAACATCTGAAGCTTTTGCCATAAAAAATTTGTTTGGGCCCCAAAGATAAGGGAATTTACAAATGGTAAAAAGGCTAAATTTAGATTTGCCCGGTCTTATTTATAATCTGAAATCCTGATTTGCTGTTGACAAAAGGAATACTCATATTCCTGGTTAGAACAGATGATTACAGTTCTGCCCGGAGTATATTTTTGTATTAAATCAAGGTACCAGGATACTGCTTCGGCATCCAAATTTGAAGCGGGTTCATCAAGCAATAACAGCGGCGTATCAGAGCAAATAGCAAGAGCCAGCTTGGTCCGTTGCTTCATTCCTGATGAAAAATACTTAAGCGCCTTGTTTTTGGATTTTTGCAGATCAAGTATTTCCAAAATGTTTTTTTTATCCAGGCCGGATAAGTAGGATTTGAATTTGAAATGAAAGTCGATCATCTCAGATAGGGTGAACTCTTCTATTAGTTCCAGATAGGGAGCGGCAATACTCAAAGAATGGTAAACCTCATCAGGATCGCAAGGCTTACCCCTTAGAAATATATCTATTGTGCCTTCGGATGGTGTGAGGCTGCCAGCAATTAATTGAAGCAGAGTAGACTTGCCGGAGCCGTTCCTGCCTAATATGGCATATGAATTACCTTTTATAAACGAATAATTTACATCTCTGAATATCCAATCCCGGTTAAACCGCCGTCCGATATTTTTCAGTGTAATTTCCATATCTCCGGCTTATTAAGCGCCGGTGAATCCTCTCATAATTCCGCGATTAGAATTTCTGATAAAATCGAGAATTTCGTCGCGAATTTCTGTAGGTTGTTTTTCAGCTTCAATGACGTCCAATGCCGCACTTACGTTGTAGTTTTTTACAAACAGCGTACGATAGATGTCCTGTATTTCATTAATATCATCAGAGCTGTAACCTCTTCTGCGAAGTCCAACCGAATTTATTCCAACATAAGAAAGCGGTTCTCGCGCAGCCTTAACATAAGGAGGAACATCTTTGCGGACTAAAGAACCGCCAGTTACGAAGGCATGCGAGCCAACATTGCAAAACTGATGTATGGCCACCATTCCCGCTAAAACAACGTAATCACCCACCGTTATATGTCCGGCGAGGGTTGTATTATTAGAGAATATGCAGAAATTACCTACTTCACAATCGTGCGCAATATGGCAATAGGCCATTATCAGGCAGTTGTTTCCTATTTTTGTTTTCCAACGGTCTTTGGTTCCGCGGTTTATTGTTACGCATTCGCGGATGGTGGTATTGTCGCCAATTTCAACCGTAGTATCTTCACCATTATATTTCAAATCCTGTGGTGCTCCAGAAATTACAGCGCCAGGATAAATGCGACAGTTCTTGCCGATTCTTGCTCCATCCATTATTGTAACGTTGGGGCCTATCCATGTCCCTTCGCCTATTTCAACGTTTTTATGAATGGTAACAAAAGGTTCAATAACCACATTGTCAGCAATTTTTGCTTGTGGGTGTATGTATGCTAGAGGTTGGATCATTAGATTTCTTCGCTTGGTCTTCTTACAATTTGTGCCATTAATTCCGCTTCCACAACTACACGGTCTCCTACTAATCCTATTCCCTTCATTTGTGCAATTCCACGTCTTATGGGGGCAAGCAAATCACATTGGAAAATCAAGGTATCACCTGGTACAACCTTATCTTTAAAACGAGCGTTTTCTATCTTAAGGAACAATGTAATCCAATTTTCAGGGTCGGGAACAGTATTTAAAACCAATATGCCACCGGTTTGAGCCATTGCTTCAATCTGCAGAACTCCTGGAAATAATGGAGAACCCGGAAAATGACCTTTGAAGAATTCTTCATTCATCGTGATGTTTTTTAAACCCACCACATGACTTTTGGTTAATTCCAGAATTTTATCGATCATCAAAAATGGTTGCCTGTGCGGTAAAATATTCATGATCTGAACGGTATCGTACACAGGAGTTGCATTCGGATCGTATACTTTTACCCGCTTCTTGCTACGTTCCTTTTTTATCTGCGCTTTTATTTTTTTAGCGAAAGCAACGTTTGCCGCATGGCCAGGTCTGGCTGCCATTATGTGACCCTTGAGAGGCACTCCCACAAGGGCTAAATCACCAATCATGTCTAATAATTTATGACGGGCGGGTTCGTTTTGATGACGTAGTTCAATGTTATTCAAGATACCTTCTTTGGCTACATCGATATCTTTTTTCTTGAATAATACTCCAAGTTTTTGAAGTTCTTCCTTGCTAACTTCTTTATCCACAACTACAATAGCGTTGTTTAAGTCACCACCTTTTATCAGGTCGTGATCTAGAAGCATTTCAAGTTCATGCAGGAAACAGAAGGTGCGGCTGGATGCAATTTCTCTCTTAAACTCTGAAATGGTTGTAATTGCGGCATGCTGGCTGCCCAATACAGGTGAGTTGTAATCGATCATGCAGGTAAAGCGATAGTCATCTAATGGCATCGCCACCATTTCGACTTTTCTGTCGGCTTCTGTATAATGAATGTTATGTGGAATGTGATAATACTCTCTTTCTGCCTCTTGTTCTTCAAAATCGGCAGCTTCTAATGCTTCGATAAACTTCAGGGAACTGCCATCCATTATTGGAGTTTCAGGCCCGTCAAGTTCAATTAATACGTTATCTACTTCAAGTCCAACCAGGGCCGCTAAAACGTGCTCAACGGTATTAACACTGGCACCATTTTGAGATAGGTTCGTTCCGCGGGAGGTATCAGTAACATTATCCACATCGGCCTCAACAATAGGCTGACCTTCGATGTCAATACGTTTAAATTTATACCCATGATTTTCTGGCGCCGGTTTGAATGTCATATTCACCGATTGTCCCGTGTGCAATCCGGTTCCGGAAATTGTAATTTCAGTTTTGATCGTCCTTTGTTTGATCGTCATTTCTAATAATAGCAATTAATGATTGTTTCTTTCCTGAAGCTTGCGTTCCAGTTCTTCTATCCTGCGTTCTAAATCCGGCAAACGGTTAAGTACTACCTGGGCTCTCATGTGCTGATTATATGTGGTTGCAGGTGCTCCTGCCCATTTTTTTCCTTCGTCTTCTATCGAGCGGCTAATACCCGATTTGGCCTGTATTTGAGTGCCTTTAGCTAATGTGATGTGACCCACGATCCCTACTTGCCCTCCGATGACACAGTTTTCGGCTATTTTTGTACTCCCGGATACACCTGTTTGAGATGCGATGACAGTATTTGCACCGATTTCAACATTATGCGCCAGCTGTATTAAGTTATCGAGTTTTACTCCTCTTCGTATAACGGTAGAGCCCATTGTGGCTCTGTCAATAGAGGTATTTGATCCGATTTCTACGCCGTCTTCGATAATTACATTGCCGATCTGACTCACTTTTGAATAGGTACCATCTGCCTGAGGAGCAAATCCAAACCCATCGCTTCCGATAACTGTACTTGAATGGATCACGACGTCGTTCCCAATTTTACAGTCGTAATAAATTTTAACACCTGGGAAAAAAGTGGAGTTGTTGCCAATGACCACGTCATCTCCGATATACACCTGAGGATATATTTTGCTGTTGTCGCCTATTACGGCATTTGCGCCTATATATGCGAAAGCTCCTATATAAACATCCTTGCCAATGGTGGCACTTGGATGAATGAATGAGGGGTTTTCTATGCCGGTTTTATCACGTTTCAGTGTGTTGTATTGTTCTAATAGTATTGAAAATGCGCTATAGGCATCTTTAACGCGGATTAAAGTACTTGTATAAGGAGCAGACGGTACAAAGTCAGAACTAACAATGACGATAGAAGCCTGAGTTTGATATAAGTACGGCTCATATTTTTTGTTAGCTAAAAACGAAAGGCAACCTTCGGTGGCTTCTTCTATTTTTGCTAATCGATCTACTGTAACGTCCGGATTTCCATCCACTGTACCATTAAGTAAAATTCCGATCTGTTGGGCAGTAAATTGCATCGCCGCAAATTTAGGTGTTATTAGTATATGAACAAATTTTGAAGGAATTACTTCAAAAAACAATCAGACTTTTACCTTTCTGTGTGTTTTAAGTCTTTAATATAACAAAGAATGTGTTTTTCAACGGTTTTTGAAAGTGCTTCAAGACTCGAATTATCGGATGCCTGTGTGATGTCTTTAATAGAACCATCCTTCATCAGGATGTTTATATTTTCGGCTCCAACCCGATAAGCATTATTTTTTATTGTATCAGTAAAAACAAAATAAGATACCTCGTTTTCGTCAATTGGATATTCACGTAATGCATTACCTCCCAAGATACTTATAATTTTACGGTCGGCGGGCTCATCACTTATTTCTACCTGGTATAAATTTCTGCTTAACAGATTTTTGCACAACGTGGAAAGGATAAAATCGGTATGCGAGGCCCAAACTTTTACCGAGGTAAATATATCATAATCGTCTAAAAGAGTAAAGCACTCAAGGTTTTGCGGGTTATTCTTAAAATCGGCTTTGCTAATGGAGTTATTTAGAAAGTATGAAAAGTTAGGTGTTGCAAAAAGTTTGATCCCTTTACTCGCCAGGTGTTTAGCTCTGTCGAGGATTTTGACAAGCATCTGCTCCGCAGAAACCACTGTTTTATGCAGGTACACCTGCCAGTACATTAACCGTCGGGCGATTAGGAATTTCTCGACCGAGTAAATCCCTTTAACTTCTATGGCTAATTGGCCATTGGCAATGTCCAGCATTTTAATGATCCTGTCAAAGCCAATAATTCCTTCAGATACACCTGTAAAAAAACTATCCCGATTAAGGTAGTCAAGCCTGTCGATGTCCATTTGCCCTGATACCAGCTGAGGGAGGAAGGTTTTATGGTATTTATTATTAAATATTTCAAGCGCAAGCTCTAATCTGTTATCGAACTCGCGGTTAAGATTATCCATTAATAAAGAAGAAATATGCTCATGTGAGATTCCTTCAACAATGGTGTGTTCTAAAGCATGCGAGTAGGGGCCGTGCCCTATATCGTGCAGAAGTATAGCAATGGTTACGGCCTCTTCTTCTTCTGGTGTTATATTATGGCCCTTAGTTTTTAGAGTTTCGATCGCCATTCCCATTAAATGCATTGCTCCTAAAGCATGATGAAAACGCGTATGTAGGGCACCCGGGTATACCAAATGAGTCATCCCCAACTGCTTTATATGTCGAAGCCGTTGAAAATAAGGGTGAGCAATTAAGTCGAATATTAAGTCCGAAGGAACAGTAATAAAGCCGTAAACGGGATCGTTAATTATTTTTTTCTTATTCAAAATATGGGGTTGTTTGCAAAAATTGTCAATTTATCTGATACAAAAAACTACTTTTAGTGTTATAGCTTGGCTGAGTTATAAATATTAGCGTACACATGCAAGAAACAACGATTCTTTGGGCCGATGACGAAATCGACTTACTAAAACCCCATATCATGCTTTTAAATGAGAAGGGTTACACTATAAAAACCGTTACCAATGGTAATGATGCTTTAGATGCGTTCAAAGCTGGATTTTACGATCTGGTTTTCCTGGACGAGAACATGCCAGGGCTTACCGGTTTAGAAACACTCGCAGAAATAAAAAATATAAACCCTGATGTTCCTATTGTATTGATAACCAAAAACGAAGAGGAATATTTGATGGAAGATGCCATCGGTTCTAAAATCGATGACTATCTGATAAAGCCGGTTAATCCACGCCAGGTATTGCTGACTATTAAAAAGTTAACGGAAAATAAAAAGCTTATTAATCAGAAAACTTCTATGGCATACCAGCAGGATTTTAGAACGCTGGGGATGACTCTGAATGATAATCTAAGTTTTGCTGAATGGGTTGATGTTTACAAGAAGTTAGTGTATTGGGAGCTTTCGCTCGAGCAACTTGAAGATACTGGTATGCATGAAATTTTGACCATGCAAAAGTCTGAAGCCAATATGCAGTTTAGTAAGTTCGTTGAAAAGAACTATCTCGGCTGGTGTAAAAATCCTGAATCGGGACCTGTAACTTCAGAGCAGTTGCTAAAAAAGAAGCTGTTTCCAATACTGGATACCAAAACTACTTTTTTTATTCTGATTGATAATTTAAGATACGATCAATGGAAAATGATTAATTCTTTGATTACCGAACATTTCAGACTGGAAGAAGAGGATAGCTATTACAGTATTTTACCAACTGCTACACAATATGCCCGAAACGCCATTTTTTCCGGGTTAATGCCATTAGAAATGGAAAAAAGATATCCTTCCATGTGGCAAAATGATGAAGATGAAGGAGGTAAAAACCTGTTCGAAGAACAATTTCTAGACGACAACATTAATCGCAACTTTAAGCGAGATCTGAAGCATTCTTACACTAAAGTTTTAACATTTGAGCAAGGTAAAGCTGTTGTAGAAAACATCAACAACCTTTTAACCAACGAGCTAAATGTAATTGTATATAATTTTGTGGACATGTTATCGCACGCACGCACCGATATGGCCATGATACGTGAACTGGCTAATGATGAGGCTGCATACAGATCCCTCACTTATTCGTGGTTTGAGCATTCGCCTCTACTCGAAACAATCCGAAAGCTGGCCACAAAAAATGTTAGATTGGTAATAACTACAGATCACGGAACGATTCGTGTTAAACATCCAAGTAAAGTAATTGGCGATAGAAATACAAACACTAACCTTCGTTATAAACAGGGAAAGAATCTGAATTTTGTTGCTAAAGATGTGTTTCACATAAAAAATCCACACGAGGCACACTTACCGAAGCTTCACGTTAGTTCAAGTTTTATTTTCACGAAAGAAGATTCATATTTTGTATATCCCAATAACTACAATCATTTTGTGAACTATTACAATGAAACTTTTCAGCATGGAGGTATCTCTCTTGAAGAGATGATTGTTCCATATGCTATTTATAGTCCGAGATAAGATCAATTTTTATCTTTGAACGATGGAGTTAAAAGTTTCAAACCTTGAGGATCTGCCGGATGCTGCAAAAAAAATTCTTGAACTGGCAGGAAGCAATCGTGTATTTCTGTTTTATGGAGAAATGGGCGCTGGAAAAACCACATTAATTAAAGCTCTTTGCAAGGAATTGAATGTAGAAGATACAGTATCCAGTCCTACCTTTTCTATTGTAAATGAATATTCCGGAAGCAACAAAATTATTTATCATTTTGATTTTTACAGGATAAAAAATGAAACAGAGGCTTTCGATTTGGGCTACGAGGATTATTTGTTTTCTGAAGCCTATTGTTTTATAGAATGGCCCGAGAAAATATCAAATCTTCTTCCCTCAAAATTTGTGGAATTAAAATTGCTGCAAACTTCAGAGAATGAACGTGTAATTAAGGTTCATCAGGTTAATTGATATTATATTGCCTCTAAGTAAAGGGGATTTCGTATTTTCAGCACACTTTTTTAGATACACGGTATGATGAGTGAACTGTCCGACATTGCAAAGCAAGCTATGATGCAGCCCCAGGAGGCAATGCTCGAGACTAAAAAGAAAAAAAACAGCCTTTACATAGGTATCCCGAAAGAAAGCTCTTTTCAGGAAAACAGGATTGCCTTAACGCCCTTATCTGTTGCATTGCTCGTAAACAATGGCCATGAGGTTGTTATTGAGTCGGGAGCCGGAATGGGAGCAAATTTTTCTGATAATGATTATAGTGAGCAGGGAGCAACCATACAATACGATAAAAAAGAAGTTTTCAAATCTGATATTATTATCAAGATCGGTCCCCCTACGCAGGAAGAAATCGGAATGATGAAGCCCTTCCAGGTGTTGTTTTCTACGCTTCAAATGGGCTCGCTTAAAGCGGAGTCGCTTGAGGCGATGATGAAGAAAAAAATAACTGCGCTGTCTTACGAATACTTGCGTGATGAAGGTGGATCGTTAAGCGTAATTCGATCCATGAGTGAGATTGTTGGTGCTACCTCTGTACTCATCGCTGCTGAATACTTAAGTAATGTATTTGATGGAAAAGGCTTGATGCTTGGAGGAATAACAGGCGTTCCACCTACCGAAATGGTAATTTTAGGTGCTGGAACTGTTGGTGAGTATGCTGCAAGAACAGCTATCGCACTGGGTGCAGAAGTTAAGGTTTTTGACAGTTCTATTTACCGGCTCAGACGATTACAAAATAATATCGGTGCCAGGGTTTTTACTTCTGTAATTCAGCCGATTGTATTAAATAAAGCTATAACCACCTGTGATGTGGTTATAGGGGCAATACGGGCTCACAAAGGATTGAGTCCTTGCATTGTTAATGAAGAAACTGTTAGTCACATGAAACCTAATTCTGTGATTATTGATGTAAGTATTGATCAGGGCGGTTGTTTCGAAACATCGAGAATAACTAACCATACGCATCCGGTTTTTCGAAAGTATGACGTTATACATTACTGTGTACCTAATATCGCATCTCGCGTTGCCAGAACAGCAACGTATGCATTAACAAATATATTCACTCCAATTTTAATGGATATTGGCGAAATGGGAGGTCTAATGAACGTGATTTGGGAAAAATCAGGAGTACGCAATGCAATTTATCTGTATCAGGGTCACCTTACCAATAAAGATCTTGCAGAAAGATTTAACATCCCACCAAAAGATTTGGAACTGCTGATAGTTTCAAACCGATAAGCTTTGTAAACTTATTAAAACACTTTTTGGCGAATCTTTCTTTAATAAAGTAGACGTCGCACGGAAAATGAATTTTAATAAGGCCTTTTTAAAAGATATCTGGAAAATATTAGTTGGAAGTTTTAATGGTTTTATAAACGACAGGTGCTTTAAGCTCTGTGCAGCCCTATCTTATTATACCTTATTTTCCCTTGCTCCGCTTTTGTTGATGTTAATTTATATTGCCGGAAAAGTTTTTCGTCAGGAAGCTTTTGAGGGAAAGGTTTTTTCAGAAATAAATAAATTCATTGGTCCAGAGGCGGCCCTACAGGTACAGGAGATCATTCAGAATGCTTCTATTAAGGAGGATTCTTGGTGGGCTATCGCAGTCGGGATACTTACTCTATTTATTGGGGCTACAGGAGTTTTCATTGAAATACAAGACTCTATAAATCTAATTTGGCGTGTAAAAGCGAAACCAGAAAAAGGTTGGTTAAAACTTCTTACCAATAGGCTCTTATCTTTTTCAATGATTGCCACCATGGGCTTTTTACTGATCGTATCGCTTGTTATCAATGGATTAGTTACTGCGCTTAGCGATAGGTTAAAAGTGTATTTTGAAGATATAACAATACTTTTGGTACAGGTATTTGATCTCGCTTTAACTCTCATTATCATAACAGCATTATTGGCTATCATCTTTAAGTTTTTGCCCGATGTAAAAATCGGATGGAAAGACGTACGGGCCGGATCGATTTTTACCGCTTTATTATTTATGTTGGGGCGATATGGAATTAGCTTGTATATAGACAAGGTAGGTCCGGGATCAACCTATGGCGCAGCGGGATCTTTAATTGTAATATTAGTATGGGTGTATTATGCAGCGGCTATATTGTATTTTGGAGCTGAATTTACGCAAGTATATACCGAAAAGAGAGGTCGTAAGATAGAGCCAGCCTCCTATGCTGTTCACATTATTCAGGTAGAAAAAGAAAAGGAGGTGAATGTATTACCTGCTCAAAAACAGGATGAAGCCGGAGCGGATAAATCAGTTTAATTGAAATTGTTCTAATCACAAACTAAACCATCACGATAGTTTCATAGCCTTTAAAAAAAACAAACATATTCTAATGAAAATAAAATTATTTGCCATCTATTCTTTAATAGCTTTTTTGGGCTGTAACCAGGATGTTAAAAAAGAAGAAGTGGAAGAGAAGAAGGATATCTCTCAGACTTTTGAAAAGTATTGGGAAGAACGTTCGCGCTTTTTTCCTTTAGATGCTACCCAGCAGGGAGATAACAGGTTCAATGCCATTTTGAGAAACGATCAAACGAAAGGATTCAGAGATTCTTTGACCACGTTTTACCAAAACTACCTTAAAGAACTGGCAGAATTTAAACGTGAAGACTTAAGTGATAACGATAAATTGAGTTATGACATTTTCCAATACGATCTTAATCTTCAGCTCGAGGGTTTAAAAACAAAACAATGGATGATTCCCTTTCAACAATTTTGGGGACTGCCTTTAACTATGGGCCAATTGGGTTCGGGCGACGGATTTCAACCTTTCAAAAATGCCGGGGATTACAAAAACTGGCTTAGCCGCGTGGATGGATTTGCTATTTGGGTAGATTCGGCGATTGTTAATTTCCGAAAGGGAATGAAAGCCGGCGTAGTTTTGCCAAAACCTTTGGTTCTGAAAATGATTCCACAAATGGAGGCGATGGTAGTTGATGTTCCAGGCAAGAGCTTATTCTATACTCCTGTCAAACATTTCCCTGAAAAGTTTTCTGAAGAGGATAAATCTGAGCTCACAGAGGCATATAAGCAGGCAATTGTTTCGAAGATTAGCCCTTCCTATAAGAAATTAGTGCTTTTCTTGAAGAATGAATATTTACCGCGGGCCAGAGCCTCATCGGGGATTTCCGCTATACCTGGTGGAAAAAATTTATATACCTATTTGGTTAAACAATGGACCACAACCAATAAAACGCCAGAAGAAATATATCAGACAGGTTTGTCTGAAGTTAAGCGGATTAAAGCTGAAATGGATACCATCAAACAAGAGGTGGGATTCTATGGTGATCTAAAGGCATTTTTCGAATTTATGAAAACTTCGCCAAAATTTATGCCTTTCAAAACCCCTCAGGATGTACTCAATGCATTCAAAGGAATTCATGGCAAAATGGAACCTCAACTTCAAACTATGTTTGGGCGTGTTCCAAAAACTCCTTTTGAGATAAGACAAACAGAAGCTTTCAGGGCGGCATCGGCCAGTGCCGAATATAATCAGGGTTCGCCGGACGGCTCACGTCCAGGGATATTTTATGTTCCTATTTTAGATGCAACGAAGTTTAACATCACTTCTGGTATGGAATCTTTATTTCTGCATGAGGCAATTCCTGGTCATCATTACCAGATATCTTTGCAGCAGGAAAATAAAGACTTGCCTAAATTCCGGCGTTTTGCTTGGTACGGGGCTTTCGGCGAAGGCTGGGGTTTATATGCCGAATCTTTGGGTAAAGAATTAGGTTTATATACCGATCCTTATCAGTATATGGGCGCTTTGGGCGACGAAATGCATCGGGCCATTCGTTTAGTGGTCGACGTAGCATTGCACACCAAAGGGATGACCCGTGAACAGGCGATTAAATATATGATGGATAACGAAGCCATCGACAAACAGGGCGCAACTGCCGAAGTTGAACGCTATATGGCTGTTCCCGGACAAGCTCTTTCCTACAAAATTGGTGCTTTAAAAATATGGGAATTGCGTAATAAGTATCAGAAGCAACTGAAACATTTTAAGCTAGCTGATTTTCATGATGAATTGCTAAAAGATGGAGTAATGCCCTTGGATATTGCTGAAAAGAAAATGGATGCATGGGCGGCCTCTAAATCCAGGTGAGAAAAGAGAGTACGGTTAGTGACGGAGCCTGTGAGTTACACGTTTCTATTATAAATAATAAAGCGGGTATCATTGGCATGAACCCGCTTCTTTAACAAAATTCTTCCAAGGATCCTAAATCCTGTTTCTATCCGCATATCCGAATACTTTTTGCAGCAATGTTGTATTTCTGGCAGAAATATTTTGCCTGATTTTCAACTCTTCTTTGGCGATTTCAAAAAATAACCCCTCAATAGCTTTTTGCGCTACATAGGACGATAAATCTGGATTAATATCTGCGGTTAGGGGAATTTGGTTGTATGCTGTAATGGCATCGCTCCAATACTTTGTTGCACCAACTTTGCCCAGGCTGCTTTGAATCACAGGTTTGAATTTCATCATTAACTCATCTGTAGTTACTCGTTGAAAGTATTGCGTCGCTGCGTCGCTTTGCCGACTTAGCAGAATATTAGAAGCATCAGCGATTGTCATTTCCTTTATAGCGTTAATAAAAATTGGCTTTGCTTCTTTTGCAGCATCTTCTGCCGCTCTGTTGATGCTCAGAATTACATTGTCTGCAAGTCTATTCAATCCTAAACTTCTTAATGTCCGTTCTGCTTTTTGAGCTTCGGGAGGAAATAATAGTTTAATTGCAGCATTTCCGAAAAAGCCATTTTGCTCTGATAGCCGTTCAGAGCTATACGTTGTGCCAAATTCCAAAGCTTGTTTTAAGCCTGAAGCTATTTCAGCGGATGTTGGATTACCTAAGATCTGGGCGGTTTGGTTCAGCGCCTCACAGCTGCTGAATAACATTCCGCCTATCATGGTTAATATAAGACCGATACTTTTCATATTTATTCTTCTTTATTGTATAACGATAAATTAAGCAAATTGCTTTAAAGTGTAGATATAAATAAAGAGGCAAAGTTTAACAGATAAGTGAAAATATATAATTGCCGTCTTGAGCGATGATTAAATGTTCTCTGGAAGCGTTATTTTTCAATTTATTTATGCTATTTTGGAGAACATCGCATCAATAAAGTATAAAGCTTAAACGGCCTAAGGGTATCAAATTATTATAGCTTGAAATTCATCAAATATAAAAATACAGATCCTTCACAGTCTGAAGCAGAAATGCTTGAGGAATATCGTCGCTATGGCAACCTGGAAACTTTGGGAAAGTTGTATGAAAAATATATGCCCTTAATTTATGGTTTGTGTTTAAAGTATTTGAGGGACGAAGAGCAAAGCAAAGACGCTGTTATGCAAATTTTTGAACAGCTGATCACAAAGTTGAAGATTCATGAGGTCGCTAATTTTAAAAGTTGGTTATACACACTCGCACGAAATCATTGTTTAATGAATTTGCGCTCTTTACATAAACACGAATTTGTAAATATCGACGATTATGGTGTGGAAACCCCGACTTTTCTGCATCAGACTACTGATGATCTAAAAGAAAATCAGCTGACTAAAATGGAAACATGTTTGAAAAAGCTTCCGGATGAGCAGCGAGTTACTATAGATTTGTTTTACTTGCAGCAAAAATGTTATAAGGAGATTTCGGATGCAACCGGTTTTGATTTGAATAAAGTTAAAAGCTACATCCAAAATGGTAAGCGAAATTTAAAAATTTGTATAGAGAAGAACGGTGGAAACGAATAGGATAAATTATATCACAATTCAGCAATATCTGGAAGGTAAGTTGGATAAAGAAGCTATGCATGAGCTGGAAAGGCAATCGCTTGAAGATCCGTTTTTGGCCGATGCACTCGACGGCTATGCCCAGATAAACAAGCCTGCCACAAAGCACCTGAGTTTATTGCAAACTCAACTTGAAGAGAGAATTGCCCAGCAACAGGAAAATAAAAATGTCTTTAACTTTAGTTGGCAGCGTTTAAGTATAGCAGCGACCGCGGGATTGTTATTTATAGCAGCGAGTATTCTTTTCTGGATAAAGGGCCAAAAAGCTGAAGATCAACTTATAAAACAACTTAAACAAGTTGAGGTGAGTTTAACCCCAGCGGATAGCATAGGCTCCGCAGCGTCTAATAAAAATAACGTACAAGGGCCAGTGACAGGTTCTACAGAAACTTTAAAGGAAGGCCCCGAGCCAATTATAGGCTGGCGCAAATACAAGGATTATCTGGAAAAGAGTGATTTATCGGCTAAAGTTGCTTCCGGGCAGGTAATAGTGAGTTTTACAGTCGGTGATAACAACAGCTTAAGTAATTTCAAGATAGAAAAAGGCTTGGACAATATTAGTAATAGTGAAGCTATCCGTTTGATTAAAGATGGTCCGGCATGGGTTAAAGGGAAGCAATCTGATGCTCGTCTAACAATTAGTTTTAAATAGGTTTCTAAAGTATTTTACATTCTGCTTATGAAAAAATTGATGTTTCTATTTACACTAGCAATTGTCTCCTGTCAGCAAAACACAAGTTTAAATGTGACAAATAGTTCTCAAGCTACTGATAAACATTCTTTGTCCGAACCTCAAAAGGCAGTTGTGAAACACCTTGATTTAGATTTAAAAGTAAATTTTGAAACACAAATTTTAACTGGGAAAGCGGTGTGGACAATAGAAAATCTCAGCAAAACTGGAGAAATTACTTTTGATACACGCGATCTTAATATTGAGAAAATCACCATCGGTGCCGACGATATCGACAACTTTCGAATTGGGAGAAGCTGTCAAATTTCTGGGACGGCCATTGAAAGTAAAAATTGAACCAGGCACAACTCAGGTTTCAATATGGTATACCACTTCAAAAGATGCCGCAGCGTTGCAGTGGCTTAACCCGCAACAAACGGCTGGTAAAAAACAGCCTTTTCTTTTTACCCAGTCGCAGGCCATACTTGCCAGAACCTGGATTCCTTGTCAGGATAGTCCGGGAGTGCGGTTCACCTATAATGCAACAGTTTCAGTTCCAAAAGAACTAATGGCATTAATGAGTGCACAAAATCCTCAGAAGAAGTCATCAAACGGTATTTATCAGTTTAAACAACCTCATGCTATCCCATCTTACTTGATGGCTTTAGCCGTTGGCGATCTACAGTTTAAAGCTGTCGACAACCGGACAGGGGTATATGCAGAGCCTGTTACAGTTGATAAAGCCGCATGGGAATTCGCAGATATGGGCAAAATGGTAGATGCCGCCGAAAAAATATATGGTCCTTACCAATGGGGCAGATATGATGTTTTAGTTCTTCCTCCAAGCTTTCCATTTGGCGGTATGGAAAATCCGATGTTAACTTTTGCAACCCCCACTGTTATAGCAGGCGATAGATCATTAGTGAGTTTAATTGCACACGAGCTTGCTCATAGCTGGAGCGGAAATTATGTAACCAATGCAACATGGAACGATTTCTGGTTAAATGAAGGTTTTACCACCTATTTTGAACGTAGAATCGTAGAGGCAGTTTATGGGAAAGAGGAAGCTAAAATGCAGGAATATCTTGGTAGGCAAACTCTGAACGAAACCATTAAAGATATGGGAGATAAGAATCCGGATACACGCTTAAAAGCAAATTTTAATGGCAGAGATCCGGACGAAGGTGTAACGGATATCGCGTATGAAAAAGGATATTTCTTTTTGAGAACGGTAGAAGAAGCTTTTGGGCGGCAGCGCTTCGATAGCTTTTTAAATGAGTATTTTGAAAAGCATGCCTTCCAATCTGTTACAACAGAACAATTTATTGAGGATATAAAGTCAGGATTGTTGTCTTCTGACCCAGAATTAGCCGAAAAAGTCCAAATGGAAAGCTGGATATTTAGGCCAGGTTTACCTGATAATATTCCTCCTGTTGGGTCTGGAAAATTTAAATCGATAGATTCATTAGTTGCGGACTTAAATTTCAAAACTCAAATTACAGGCTTGAGCAAAAAAATTACGACTGCTAACGAACTGCAATATTTTCTTAAAGCCTTACCCGATTCATTAGGTTTAAATGAGATGGCTGAGCTTGATAGAGAATTCGGTTTTACAAAATCCGGAAATTCTGAAGTGCAGGCGGTGTGGTATAAACTGGCAATAAGGCACCACTATAAGGCCGCATATCCTTCCATAGAAAAGTTTCTTACTGAAGTTGGTCGCAGAAAATTTTTGATGCCACTTTACAAGGAAATGATATCAACACCAGAGGGGAAAAAATGGGCAAAGCAGATTTACGTGAAGGCGAGGCCGAACTATCATTCGGTAGCCTATCATTCAATAGACGAGTTAGTTAACTAGTTTTAGCGCAAAGACTCAGTGTCTAAGGGGAAAGCTGCAAAGGCTCAATTCAGGAAGAAGGATACCAAAGTTTTGCGCCTTTTGTCTTTGTGACAAAAATCGTCTTAGCTTTGAACCTCTCTTAAATCTTCTCTTCTGCTCCCCACATATAATTCATACTCCAGCAATCTGCAATCCAGTTTACCATTGTAAAACTCCAATCTGCGTGATGCTTTCAAACCTATTTTCTTAGCCAGGTCAGGATTTCCTGTAAAAATATAGCCTGTATAGCCTTTACAGTTCTGCTTCATAAAATCGCCCATACGTTTGTAGGTAGCTTCAAGCTTGGTATGCACACCTAATCGCTCACCATATTCCGGATTAAAGAATACTACTCCGTTTTCACCTTCAGGTACTGGTGTTTCGGCAAAATCGCAAACATGGAATTCTATTAAATGATCAACTCCGGCTGTTTTCGCATTACGTTGAGAAACGTCCACAGCGTCAGCAGACAAATCGGAGGCTATGATTTTAAAGCCTAACTCTTTTTTCGCTTTATCTTTTAGTTTTCTGCGTTCAACAAAAAATACCTGCTCATCGTAACCCGTTATGTGCATAAACCCATAATTCATCCTGAAAAGTCCCGGATGTTTATCGGTAGCTAGCAGTGCAGCTTCAATCGCGAGCGTTCCCGAACCACACATGGGATTTATAAACGGACTTTTTCTATCCCATTTGGTTGCCATGATCGTCGACGTAGCAAGTGCTTCCAGCATGGGAGCTTTACCAGGAATTTTACGATATCCGTGTTTTGAAAGGGTTTCGCCCGAAGTATCCAGGAATATTTCAGCCTTATCGTCCTGCCAATATAAATTTACGACTGTTTTATTGTGCTCTGGTCCCGAATTTGGACGCAGACCTTTTTTTTCTTTTATCCTATCAACAATGGCATCTTTTACCTTAACATTGGCGAATAGAGGAGTTGTGATGTGTTCGTTATTAACAACTGAGGTTACAGAAAAATACCCGGTTATGTCGATATATTCCTCCCATTCGATTTGAACCAGTTCGTTATAGAGATGAGTTGGTGTGAGGGCTTCGAATGTTGCTAAGGAATATAAAACCTGACTAGCGCACCTTAAATTGAGGTTTAAGGCAATACAGTCGTTCACCGTTCCCTGTAATTCTACACCCGTGCTAAAACTGCGGACAATAGTAAATCCTAATTGTTCAATCTCTGTTACCAGGTAAGGCGATAAACGCTTGTTACATGTTACTATAATCCGGCTGTTAGTGTTGAAAACTTGCATAATTTTTTGCGAAGTTAGTCAATAAAATTTGGCAGATTTGAATCTGATTAAATTGAAACCTAAAACCCCTGTTTTTACGAAGGGCTAAAACAATAAACGAATTTATTTAACAACATTACAAAATGGATATTAAGGGAAAAGTACACGAAGTATTGCCGGTTACCAATGTAACCGAAACTTTTAAAAAGCGTGAATTAATTATAGAATTTGCTGAAAATCCTCAATACCCTGAGTATATAAAATTTGAAGCATTACAAGATAAAGTGAATCTTTTCGATCCGCTTAAAGTCGGCGATCAGGTAGAGGTTTTCTTTAATCTTCGTGGCCGTCCCTGGACTGATAAAAGTGGCAAAACAGCCTATTTTAATACCTTAGTGGTTTGGAGAGTGAATGTATTGACAGGTGCCGCTGCAGAAAGCGCAAGTCCTGAACATGCTGCTCCGGTTGATATTAGCTCGACCGCAGAAGATGATGATTTACCTTTCTAATAAGAAACGGGTGCACTGATTTGGTTAGCAAAACCGTTTTGTGACTCAAGAAAAGCTCTTCGATTCGAAGGGCTTTTCTTGTTTTTAAGGCTGCCCAAACTTTTTATTCATGATAATCTATGTAGTTTAAAAACGTTTACTTCATAGTCCTAAAGGAAAATTCATTAAAGCTGTGTTAAATAATGTTAAAAAGACACTGACTTATAAGCCCTTAGTTATTTTTGTATAAATGAAAAAAAGAAGTATCAGCCTGATTATTGGCTTAATGAGTATTGCTTTGGCAGGAGTAATGGCAATGCAACTCTATTTTTTCAGACAATCCTTTGCTTTAAAATCGCAGTTATTCGATCTCTCCGTTAACGAAGCCTTAACCAAAGTTTCTTCAAAGGTTGCCAAATATGAAGCGTATGATATTTTAAAGAAAAGAAGAAAAAGGGATATTGAGGAACAACAGAGAATTTACAATGCAGATTTTGTCGCAAAAAAACGCTCTTCCGACAGGCTGACCGGGCAAGAAATTCGAGCTCAGATAAAGAAGAAAAGAGAATTTTTATTGCGTCGTGATCAGCGATTGGCTGATAGTATATTTAATATTCGCGACAGCGTTTTCAAATCGAAAAATGAGGTGCTCGCAGTCAACGAAATGTCGGCATTTAATCATGAACCTGAGCAGTTTGACGTGAAAATCGATGTCGCTGAATTCCAGGATGGCTACGGCGGCATTCATCAGCAGTCGGTAACAAGTGTTAGTCCCCGACCCAGAATTTTCAGTACAGAACGGACAGACTCTGTAAAAAGATATATCTATGTAGATCCAACACGAGGTCCGCAGGTTAAAGTTCTCTCCAAGCCAATTATCAAGGAGCTTAGTTTTTCCTCTTTAGAAGAGTTAAATAAAGAAAAGAGAAGACTTCAGCAAAAGAAGACGATAAGGTTTCTAGATTCTGTGAAGAGCGATTTCGAAATTGAATTAACTGAAATGAATGTTCCGCTCCAAAAGCGGATCAACCCTCTTTACCTGGATTCAATGCTCAGGTCCGAATTTCAGAATACAGGTATCAATATAGATTACGCCTATCAGGTTGCTTCGGCAAGAAACGACGATTTATTGATTTTCCGAAAGGCATCCAACGAAACAAGTTTTCTTCCTGATAATACGTATAAAACGGTGCTTTTTCCGAATGATATGATTCGCGATGCGGGTTTGCTGATGGTAACCTTTCCTGATAAAAATTCCGTAATCTTATCCAACATGAGTGTGATGATGGGCTCTTCAGGAGCTTTGTTGATCATTCTGCTTTTCAGTTTCGGATTCACCATCCACTCGATCATCAGACAGAAGAAGATTTCTGAAATGAAAACGGATTTTATCAATAATATGACACATGAGTTTAAAACTCCCGTGGCAACAATTATGATTGCCAGCGAAGCATTGAAAGATCCGGAAATTAGTGAAGATAAAGATCGCATAGCACGCCTGGCGGGAATTATTTACGATGAAAACGTCCGTCTGGGCGATCATATAGAACGAGTGTTGAACATTGCAAAAATCGATAAAGGCGACTTAAAGCTCGAGTTTAAGCCCGTAGAAATGAATGATTTGATCTCGGCTGTTGCAGATAGCATGGAGCTTCAATTTCAAAAGAAAGAAGCAGCAGTTACCTTAAACCTGAAAGCCACTAAAGCAACAGTGCAGGGCGATGAACTGCATTTAAGCAATGTGATTTATAATCTGATAGATAATGCCTTAAAATATAGCTCAGAAAAACCTGATATTACCATCTCTACGCTTACAAGTGGAAGAAATTTAATTATAAAGGTGGCAGATAAAGGTATCGGCATGAGTAAAGATCAACTATCTAAAATATTTGGCCAGTTCTATAGAATACCTACCGGAAATTTGCATGATGTGAAAGGTTTTGGCTTGGGCTTAAGCTATGTTAATAATATTGTAAAGCGTCATTACGGCGATATTAATGTGAAAAGTGAGAGGGATAAAGGATCTGAATTTGAAATTGTTTTTCCAATAGGTAAATAGAAAGGTTAGCCATGGCTCATAATGGAAATAGTTCAGTAAATGAAAGAAAGCAGAAAGTGCTTCTGGTAGAAGATGATCCGAATTTGGGCATGCTTTTACAGGATTATCTTCAGCTTAAAGGCAAGTACGATGTTTCTCTGGCCAAAGATGGCGAAGAAGGATTTGACTTTTTTAAAAACGACCGCTTCGATATTTGCATACTGGACGTAATGATGCCAAAAAAAGATGGCTTTACCCTGGGACGCGAAATACGCAAAATAAATCCTGATGTGCCTATTATTTTCGCTACAGCGAAAACAATGATTGAGGATAAATCGGAAGCGTTTACTTTAGGCGGAGACGATTACATAACCAAGCCATTCCGGATAGAAGAATTATTATTAAGATTGAATGCATTGCTTAAACGGGCGGCAAATCAGGAAAAGAATGCAAATGATGAACAGCCCGATAAATTCGAGATAGGAGATTATCTTTTCGATTACAACGCTCAGATTATTAAACAAGGCGACATCCAGCAAAAAGTATCAACAAAAGAAGCTGAACTCTTACGTCTCTTGTGTCTAAAGAAAAATAATGTTCTTACTCGTGAGGAGGCTTTGCTAAGTATTTGGCATGACGATAATTATTTTAATGGCCGTAGTATGGATGTTTTTTTAAGTAAGCTTAGGAAATATTTAAAAGATGATCCCAAAGTTGAAATTGTAAATGTTCATGGTAAAGGGTATAAATTAATTGTTAATTAGTCCTTTTTTCGTAAAAATCCCGTTGCCTCCTTTTCACGAGATATTTATTGGCTAATATTGCAATCATAATACTATGATTGCTAAAAAGTCGATGAGAGTTGCATTATCTGCATTTCTGTTGCTGTGTTTTTCAGTTGCAGTAATACCTCTTGATTTTTTACACAACCACGCTAACGAACAGGTTAGCTGCAGTTCAAAACACACCAGCTGTCAACATAAACTCCATATTTCAAAGAAGGCGTCTTATTGCTTTGCATGTACAGTGCATCTTGACAGGGCTTTTACTTTTGTATATTCTGCACAATCTTTTATCAGGCAGTCGGTTACAAAACTATTTTTGGGCGATTGTGTTGCTGAGTTTTACAAAAAGACTCTTTTATCTTTCCTAAGAGGACCTCCATCTCAATAATTTTTTAAATAATTTCTAATAATTCTATTCAGCCCCTTTATAGGGCATGTTATTGTCTATTTTAAAATTTTAAGATGAAGATTTTCACTATTTTATTGGCGTCCTTTTTATTTACGTTTAAGGTTTGCAACGCAAATACATCATTTGTATTAAGCGGAAAAGTTACCGATGCCACTACAGAGCAACCGCTTCCAGGAGCGATTATTTCGATACCCGAACTTCAAATTTCGATTACTACCAGTCAAAGTGGGGAATACACATTTTCGCGAATTCCCTCTAAGGGTCGTTTCCTTGTCGAAGTTCGGTATGTAGGCTATAAAACAATTACTCAATTTATTGATTTAGGTACAAGCGCAACTATTAATTTTTCTTTAGAGCCCAGTGTTATTGAAGTGCATGAAGTGGTTGTAACAGGAATGGTTTCAAGTGCCAATAGCCGAACCAATAGCACATCTGTTTCAACAATTGGTAAAAACGAGCTGACGGGTCGCCCGTCGAATAATATAATCGACGCCATTTCACATATTCCGGGAGTTTCACAAGTTTCTACAGGTGCTGCTATTTCTAAGCCCGTTATTCGCGGTCTAAGTGCAAATCGTGTAGTAACTTTATCTAATGGCGTTAAACAGGAAGGTCAGCAATGGGGAGATGAACATGGAATTGAAGTTGACCAATATAGCGCCGATCGGGTTGAAGTGTTAAGAGGTGCGGCAAGTCTTTTATATGGTTCTGATGCTTTAGGAGGGGTTATTAATATTTTAGACGCTTTACCTCCGTCATCAGGGCAGGTTAGAGGCGAGTTCCTATCTAATTATAGTACAAATAATGGCTTAAGCAGCACATCTGCAATGTTGCAGGGCAACAACAATGGCTTTGTTTGGCAGGGTCGTGGTTCTTATAAAAATGCTTTTGGCTATAATACTCCTGAAGGAAGAATTCCTAATACAGGCTTTAATGAGAGAAACTTTGGTGTCATGCTTGGAATGAACAAATCATGGGGCTATACGCACTTGAATCTTTCTTCTTTCAATCAAAAGTTGGGTCTGCCAGATTTTCAAAAAAATGCTCAGGGCCAGTATGAAGACGGGGAAGGTGAAATTTTAACGCCTGGACAAATTAAACGCAGGGACTTGCTTCTTCCTTTTCAGGATGTGCGCCACTATAAAATTGCATTAAATAATCATATACTGTTCAATAAAGGCAGGTTGCGGTCTACGCTGGGTTTCCAAAATAATCAACGTAGAGAGTTAGAAGAAAGTGTTTCGAACCCTTCCCTTTTCTTCGATCTTAAGACATATAGCTATGATTTTAAATATTATTTTGAAGAAAGTAAGGGGTGGCAACCAGTAGTAGGTGTGGCTGGTGCCTTTCAAAATAGCAAAAATAAAGCGGAAGAACTCTTGGTTCCAGATTATGAGAACAGGGATTTTGGGGCGTTCGCCTATGTGAAAAAAGAATGGAATACAACCTCGGTAAATGCAGGTTTGCGGTTTGATAGTCGCAATATTAGTGGCGTTGAGATGCAAGAAGATGGAGCAGTGAAATTCTCGAACTTCACCAATAAGTTTTCTAACCTGAGTGGTGCGCTTGGATTGACTCAGGATCTTAACGACAACTGGAATTTTAAAGCAAATTTAGGAAGTGCTTTCAGGGCGCCTAATATTTCCGAGTTAAGCTCTAATGGTGTGCATGAAGGGACATTTCGTTATGAAATGGGCGACACAGAATTAAAGCCCGAGAGGAGTTTATATGGGGATCTTGCTTTAGAATTTCACAACGCGAAGGTCGATTTTCACTTGAACGTGTATAATAATTATATCAATAATTATATCTATTCAAGACAACTGGATGATCAAACTATTAATGTCGACGGTAAAGAATTTCCACTATTTAACTATATACAGGATGATGCGAATTTATATGGTTTTGAAGCAGGCTTGACTCTCCATCCTATATCCTTAATTCATTTTGAAAATAGTTTTTCGTTAACCCGGGGGAAAAATACAGCTACAAAGACTGATCTTCCATTTATGCCCGCACCTTCTTTTAGAAGCGAGTTGAGATTGGAGCCAGCGATAAAAACTGCGAAATTGAAGAATTCTTATTTTTCTGTTGAGTTGGATAATGTGTTAAAGCAAAATCGTATTGATCAAGCGTTCGAAACAGAAACTGCTGCATATGCGCTGATAAATACTTCTTTAGGAACAACCTTAAATCTTAACAGACAAAGTTTGAGGCTCTATGTTTCTGCTAATAATGTTTTCGATAAGGCGTATGTAAATCACCTTAATAGGTTAAAGTACAATGGGATACTGAACCAGGGAAGAAATATCTCTTTCGGCCTGGTTATGCCACTCAACTTTTCAAATTAGAAATAAGAGAGCCTGTTTTGATGCAGGCTCTCTTACTTAATTTATAAATGTGTATCTAATACTCCAGTTGTGCGGCTGCTTCTTGGGACAGGTAAAAATTAATGCTATCTGTCCTTGTGTGTGTTTTGTTGACGAAAATAGAATCATATAATTTAGAATTTAAGAATGCAAATAAGTTTAATTGCCTGAATTAAAATTATTATGGAGTCTTTGTTTACGCTACAGATCCTCCTGTAGTTGCAAATAATTTTAAATTACATCAAAGATGGTTTAACCTGGCTAGCCAAACAATGAGCTAAACACCTCTTCTATCTTCGAAACGCTGTTAATTTCAATTGAATAGCGTTTAACATCAAGTCCTTTCTGATTGTATTTTGAAATGTAAATCTTTTCAAAGCCCAGTTTCTCAGCTTCGGCAATTCGTTGTTCGATCCGGTTTACTGCTCTTATTTCTCCAGACAAACCCACTTCAGCGGCAAAGCATATTTTAGTGGATACAGAGATATCTTCATGAGAAGAAATAATAGCGACTACTACTGCCAAATCAATCGCAGGGTCCTCTACTTTCAATCCGCCTGCGATATTCAAAAACACATCCTGTGCACTTAATCGAAAGCCGCAACGCTTTTCCAAGACTGCTAAAAGCATGTTCATCCGTTTGGTATCAAACCCTGTCGCCGAACGCTGCGGCGTTCCGTAAGCAGAAACGCTTACCAAAGCCTGGGTTTCAATTAACATCGGTCGTGCACCTTCAAGCATGGCAGAAATCGTAATTCCGCTTAATTCTTCATCACGCTGTGATAGCAATATTTCTGAAGGATTCGAAACCTCCCTTAGGCCACTACCCTGCATTTCATAAATCCCGAGTTCGGACGCTGAACCAAACCGATTTTTTATCGCCCTCAAGATTCGGTATACATGATGCCTGTCGCCTTCAAACTGTAAAACCGTGTCAACCATGTGTTCGAGGATTTTTGGTCCTGCAATGGCTCCGTCTTTGGTAATATGACCAATTAAAAAAACCGGTGTTGATGTTTCTTTTGCAAAACGAAGCAGTTCGGCGGTACATTCGCGAACTTGCGAGACACTCCCCGGAGTCGATTCTATGTGTGCAGAGTGCAAGGTTTGTATCGAGTCTATAATAACAGCCTCGGGCTCCAGAATTTCTATTTGCTTGAAAATATTTTGCGTGGATGTCTCCGTAAGGATATAACAATCGCCACCTTTTCTTTTAGCTAAAGGCGCCAAACGCTCCGCCCGCATTTTAATTTGCTGTTCACTTTCTTCGCCAGAAACATAGAGAATTTTCATCCCCGGAAGGTTCAATGCTAATTGAAGCATCAAAGTGGATTTTCCAATCCCTGGCTCTCCGCCGATAAGAACTAATGATCCGGGAACTATTCCTCCTCCCAGCACACGATTGAATTCCGTATCGGGTGTTATTAACCTGCTTTCTTCCGCAAAAACTATTTCATCGATCGCCGATGGTTTTGCAATTCGGGTGTTTCCCTGACCGGTTTTCCACTCCGGAACCGAGCTATTAGGTTTTTGGATTAGCTCTTCAACGAAACTATTCCATTGATTACAAGAGGGGCATTTTCCCAGCCATTTGGCTGACTCATACCCACAACTCTGACAAAAATATGCTGATTTGGTTTTAGCCAACTGATTTATGATTTAAGGATTTACGAATTACGATTTTAAAAGGCAAATTACATAATTGATTTACGATTCGCTTGTTAGCAAATCGTAAATCAAAAATCATAACTCGTAAAATTTATAATTTAATCTCTTCTTCCTTAGAATTTAAGAAGTGAAATTCTGTAAGATAGTAAGAAGGCTCGCCTTTTACTTTTATCCATTTACTATAGTTAAAGAACCATTTCCACTGGCGTGAATAAATTCCTTTTTTAATATATGCCTCGATATAAGGATGTACGCAAAGCGTAATATTTTTTTCATTCTGTTCGTTCAGGATGTAATTAAGATTATTCTCAATATCGTCCATCAGAATAATGCTGGCTTTTATTTCACCTGTGCCATCGCAGGCCGGGCATTTTTCGTTCGTCACGATATTCATTTCAGGACGAACTCTTTGCCTTGTGATTTGAACCAGTCCAAATTTACTTGGAGGCAAAATAGTGTGCTTAGCGCGGTCGAGCAGCATTTGCTCTCTCAAATACTCGAACAATTCTTTCCGATTTGTAGGCTTGTGCATGTCGATAAAATCGATCACAACAATGCCGCCCATATCGCGCAGACGTAATTGCCTTGCTATTTCTTTGGCCGCTTCTTTATTTACCTGAAAAGCGTTTTCTTCCTGGTTCTCAGGATGTGCAGTACGATTACCGCTATTTACATCAATTACATGTAGTGCTTCAGTGTGTTCAACAACCAAATAAGCTCCGCCGGGTAGGTTTACCGTTTTCCCGAATGCTCCTTTTATTTGTTTATCAACGCCGAAATGCTCGAAAATTGGTTCTCTTTGCTTGTAGAATTTAACGATTCGCTCTAATTCGGGAGAAATTCCCTGAATATAGCTTCGCACTTCTTCATAAATAGAAGCATCATTTACATGGATGTTTGTAAAATCGGCATTCAGCAGATCTCTCAAAATGGTAGAAGCCCTTCCCATTTCGCCCAGAACTTTTTTAGAAGGTTCGGTTGCAGGAAGTCTGCTTGTAAACGACTCCCATTTTGCAATAAGGTCGAGTAAGTCTTTTTGGAGTTCCGCAACACCTTTTCCTTCAGAAACAGTACGGATTATTACGCCAAAGTTTTTAGGTTTAATGCTTTCAACAATTTTTTTAAGACGATTTCTTTCACTGTTATTCTTTATTTTTTTCGAAATAGAGATAACCTCAGAAAAAGGTACTAGTACCACAAACCTTCCTGCAATAGAAAGATCTGAGCTTAAGCGTGGGCCTTTTGTTGAAATTGGTTCTTTCGCAATCTGAACCGGCAATAACATATTGCGATTCAGAATCTCAGAAATTTTGCCGGATTTGTTTATATCCTCTTCCAGCTTAAAACTATTCAGCAGTTTCTCTTTGTAACTGCCGTTCTTTACAATCTTAGTCAGCTTTATAAGCGACTGTACCTGAGGCCCCAGGTCAAGATAATGCAAAAAAGCGTCCTTCTCATAGCCAACATCTACGAAAGCGGCATTTAGCCCCGGCATAATTTTTTTTATCCGTCCAAGGTAAATATCACCAACAGCATAATTGTTGTTGATGTGCTCTGTATTGAGTTCTACGAGTTGCTTATCTTGCAGTAAAGCTATAGTCACCCCGTTGGGGGTTGAATTGATGATTAATTCTTTTACCAACAGCTACTCTTTTATGGCGGTGGTGCCGCCCGGGTACAACACGAAATAATAATAACACAAGAACCTCCTATCGCAATGCGTGGAGGTTAGGAGTTGTAAGTTCTGAGTTATAAGTTGTAAGAATTCACCTACAACTTATAACGTACAACTTAAAACTATTTTTTCTTATGTCTATTTTTTCTTAAACGCTTTTTACGTTTGTGAGTAGCCATTTTATGTCTTTTTCTTTTTTTACCGCTTGGCATAGCTTTAGTTTTTAATGTTTTATTTAATTATTTCTTTAATTCTTGAACCTTGCTGTCAACATACCTGCTTAAATTTGGATCAGCAGCAAGCTCTTTACTTTTTTCGTAGGCGGCTATTGCGTCTTCTTTTTGTCCGAGGTTTTCATACGCTGAGGCTAAATAAAACCATGCGTCTGGCGTAGGCTTCACCTCAAGTACTGTTTTAAATCTGTTGACTGCTTTATCAAACTGGCCAGATTTTATTGAGAATAATCCCAAATTTAAATTGGCCTTAGCATTTTTAGGGTCTTGTTTAACAACTTCTAAAAGAAGTGTGATACCCTGCATTGGATTAGGTGTTCCGCTTACATAAGCCACCCCCAACCCTGTTTTTGCATCTAAACTGGCCGGATTTAATTCCAAGGCTTTCTGATACGTCTCAATAGCTTTCTGCACTAAGGCAGGTTGTATTAGGCTGTCTTTTTCGGATTGATACGCATCCGTAAATAGATCTCCAGACTTAATCCAGTCTGAATAATTGTTACCGGCCTTCGCTAGCAATTCAAAATAGAAGGCGCTCGGAGCAGGTTGATTTACATCATCCCACTTGTTTGCAAGTTGTCTTTGCAAACTTATTTTTTCGGAACCTTCAGCTGATTGTAACTGATTTTCGAGATCTGAGACCTGCTGGGCTAAATTAGCATTTAAGCTTTGTTTAGCCGTCTGGGATGCTGCTTCGATTGTTAAAACAGAAGCTTGTGCAGCATTCTTCGTCCCTTCACCAGGCTGACCTTCTTCTTTAACTAATCCTTTAATGTCTAAAGAAAGCAAAAGCCCCATTAGTATTACTACTAATCCAATTACTGCTATTTGCTTTCTATTCATTTCAGATATTATGCTTCTGCGCTAGCTGCTTCTTTAGCTGCTGCTTCTAATTTGGTAACATTACCATTTTTAACTTTTTCAACAAACACTTTAGCAGGTTTGAAACTTGGAACGAAATGCTCCGGGATGATAATTGCGGTGTTTTTTGAAATGTTACGTGCCGTTTTCGTCGCTCTCTTCTTTACTACAAAGCTCCCAAAACCCCTTACATACACATTTTCACCTTCTACCATTGAGGTTTTCACCACTTTAAAAAACGCTTCTACCGCTTCTTGTACATCTAACTTCTCAATTCCAGTCTTACTAGATATCTCTGCGATAATTTCTGCTTTAGTCATGTCTAAATTAATTAAACTTTATTCGTAAACACTTAATTGTTTTGGGGTTGCAAAAGTATCGCTTTAAATCGAATTCATGAAATAAAACAAAAAATTATTCCTGCAACAATGTATTTATACGTAATTAGCTTTGCAAAATTGTTTAAATAGAACATAATGAATTTTATTTCAGAGCTGATAGAGTGGTATAATTTGAACAAGCGAGATTTACCCTGGAGAAACACAAGCGACCCGTATATTATTTGGTTATCTGAAATTATTCTGCAGCAAACCCGTGTAGATCAGGGATTACCGTACTTTTATCGTTTCGCCGAAAGATATCCTTCAGTTGCTGATTTTGCCGCTGCCACTGAGGATGAAATATTAAATCTATGGCAAGGTTTGGGGTATTATTCACGGGGAAGAAATATGCACCAGACAGCTCAAATGGTGATGGAGGAACACGCGGGATATTTCCCCAAAAGGTATGACGAGCTTATTAAACTTAAGGGAATCGGTGAATATACAGCGGCTGCAATTTCGTCTTTTTCGGCAAATGAAGCGAAAGCTGTCGTTGACGGCAATGTGTTTAGAGTTTTAGCAAGGTATTTTGGTGTCGATGAACCAATCAATTCATCAAAAGCGAAAAAGCTTTTCACAAAACTAGCCAATGAGGTTATCGATCATTCAAACCCTGCTATAAGTAACCAGGCATTAATGGAGTTTGGCTCACTGCACTGTAGACCCCAAAATCCCTTATGTCAAACCTGTCCTGTAAAAGTTGGTTGCTATGGATATCAAAATGCCTTGGTTGATAAACTTCCTTTTAAACTCAAGAAGGCAGCTGTTAGGAATCGTTTTTTTAATTACATCGTGTTACTCAATGATCAGAAGTTATTGATGAATAAACGAGGGCCGAATGATATATGGCAAAATCTTTATGAGCTTCCATTGTTCGAAACCGATAATTTTCAGGAGGCTTCTGCTATCGTTAATGGCCCCGGATTTCAAAAACACTTTGGTAAAGTTGAGATCAGTTCGGTGGAGGGACCTGTCAAACATTTGTTAAGTCATCAGAAAATACATGCTCAATTCATCGTTGTCAACAAGGTCGATTCGAATAAGATATCCAAACAAGAGAGTTGGTTTTTCACTGATTTAACAAATCTGGATGCACTGGCCCAGCCAAAATTAATTTTTGCATTCCTGAAAAAAATCATAAATTGAAAAATTGTAAGATTATAAATAATTCATGTCAGGAGTTAATAAGGTTATTTTGATTGGACATTTAGGCAAGGATCCTGAGGTTCGGCATCTTGAAGGTGGCACAACTTTGGTTAATTTTCCATTAGCTACGTCGGAAACTTATAGTAAAGACGGAAAAAAGATCGAACAAACAGAGTGGCATAACATTGTTATGTGGCGGGGCCTTGCGGATGTTGCAGCTAAATTTCTTCAAAAAGGGAAGCAAGTTTATATTGAAGGGAAGCTTAGGAGTCGTAATTATGAAGACAAAGAAGGAAATAAAAGATATGTTACTGAAATTGTAGCAGAGAATTTTACCATGCTTGGCCGTAAAAATGAAAATGAAAACCATGGCGGTCAGCACCAAAACTCAAATAATCAGGTTACCACAAAAAGTGAGGATCAGCTCGTCGATTTTTCTGACGATGGTTCTGATGATTTGCCGTTCTAATTCGCATTCATTCAGCAGATTATCTCTTAGTTGAGTGGATGACCATTCGCCTTTGTATGCTTGCTGAAGGGTTTTCAGTAAAACATACATTAAATTTACATTCCATATTGGATAAATAATTATTTATTCAATACTTTTGCATGCTTTAAACCTATTGATATACTGTAAGTCAAAGCATAGAAATGAACGTATCTTTAACCATAATTACAAAGCAAATCTCATACAAAAGTGGGTATGCAAGCTGTATGGTACGTGAGAAAAAAAACACGGAGCGTTTAGTTCTAAGGCACCGACGACCGTTCATGCCAAGGGTTTGATTTTCTTTCCCTCCCCCCAGGTTTCCGAATTAATCGGATTTTTAAACAACAAATTTGCTTTAAAACTGTAAAAGCTGAATGCTTTTTTATCCGTAAAGCGGATTTTTTGAAAAATGAACGAAAACGATTTCTCTATAGTAGTAGCATCTGAGGCCCATGTTAAATATGCGCAGCAGATTTGTGATGAAATGGCCGAATCAGCAAAAGCTCGGGGAACTGGTATCGCAAAAAGAAGTCCGGAATATGTGGCTGACAAAATGCGGGAAGGAAAAGCGGTTATTGCTTTGCATAAAGATGGCACATGGGCTGGCTTTTGTTATATTGAAACCTGGGATGGCGAGTTTGTAGCTAACTCTGGTTTAATAGTCAATCCAATTTTTCGTAAAGCGGGTTTGGCAAAAGCCATTAAAAAAAGAATCTTTAACCTTTCCAGGGAAAAATATCCTGATGCGAAAATCTTCGGTTTAACTACCGGATTAGCGGTAATGAAGATAAATTCTGAATTAGGGTATGAGCCTGTAACCTATTCTGAGCTTACCAAAGACGAGAATTTTTGGAGCGGTTGCAAAAGCTGTGTAAACTTCGATATTTTAACCATGAAGGAGCGTAAAAATTGCCTTTGTACCGCAATGCTTTATGATCCGGCTGAGAAAAGGAAAGATGCAGAAGAAGCTGCGGAAAAAGCTAAAAAGGAGATGACTCACAAAGCTTCTCTATTAGAACGTATTGAAGAGTCTATAAAAAAGTCGTTAAAAAGCGTTATCGCAAATATTAATCCTGTTCCTAATACTTACTCTAATAAATAATGAAGAAGAAAGTTGTTTTAGCCTTTAGTGGCGGTTTAGATACATCTTATTGTGCTATTTACCTATCTAAAGACTTAGATCTTGAAGTACACTCTGTAATTGTTGACACCGGTGGTTTTAGTAAAGAGGAACTTGAACATATCGAGAAGAGAGCTTATGCATTAGGTGTTACATCACACCATGCAGTTGATGCTGTTAAAGGATATTATGACAGCTCAATCCGTTACCTGATTTATGGAAATGTATTAAAGAATAATACTTATCCTCTTTCGGTAAGTGCCGAGCGTGTGACCCAGGCCACCGCAATTGCCGAATACGCAAAGGAAATTGGTGCTGATTTTGTTGCTCATGGTTCAACCGGAGCAGGAAACGATCAGGTTCGTTTCGATATGATTTTTAACATTCTTTGTCCGAATGTTGGCATCATCACACCTATACGTGATTTAAAGTTATCTCGCGAGGCGGAAATCGAATACTTAAAATCTCATGGCGTTGAATTTAATTTCGAAAAAGCACAATATTCTATTAACAAAGGTATTTGGGGAACTTCGGTAGGAGGAAAAGAAACACTTTCGTCTAAGGGAATTTTGCCAGAAGAAGCGTGGCCAACGCAGGTGACTAAAACCGGCACCGAACAGTTAGAGATAGAATTTAAAAAAGGTGAACTTGTTGGAGTAAACGGACAACAGTACCAACATCCGGTAGAAGCCATCCAAGCCATCCAAGCATTGGCCGGACCGTACGGTATCGGTCGTGATATACATATTGGCGATACTATTATTGGGATTAAAGGACGCGTTGGTTTTGAAGCAGCTGCCCCCATGGTTATTATCAAAGCTCACCATACTTTAGAAAAACACACTCTAACTAAATGGCAGTTGAGCTGGAAAGATCAATTAGCAATGTTTTATGGTAACTGGATGCATGAAGGACAGTTTCACGATCCAATTATGCGTAATATGGAGGCTTTCCTTACCGATACGCAGAAAACGGTAAGTGGAAAAGTATTTATTCAATTAATGCCTTATCGTTTCCAGGTAATTGGAATTGAATCTAAACACGATTTAATGGCTAGCAAATTCGGTAGTTATGGTGAGATGAATGAAGGCTACACTGGCGAGGATGTGAAAGGCTTTTCTAAGATTTTTGGTAACCAGGTAAAGATTTACCATAGTGTGAACAGCGATGAAAGTTAGAGCCGGAATTGTTGGTGGCGCGGGGTATACAGGAGGAGAATTGCTTCGGATTTTGATAAATCATCCTAATGTTGATATCGCTTTTGTACATAGCAACAGTAACGCCGGCAATTATATTTACGATGTACATACTGATCTGATCGGCGATACGAGTATCAAATTTACTGGCGAGCTTTCGCAGGATATAGATGTTCTTTTCTTATGTGTAGGTCACGGCGATGCGAAGAAGTTTCTGGATGCAAACCCTATTGACGACACGATCAAGATTATAGATTTAAGTCAGGATTTTAGATTAGGCAAAAATTCAACACTTGGAAATAAAACGTTTATCTACGGACTGCCAGAGCTAAACAGAGAGTCCATTAAATTAGCAAAAAACATTGCTAATCCAGGGTGTTTTGCAAGTTGCTTACAGTTCGCCTTACTTCCTTTAGCCAAAGCAGGGCTGTTAAATAAAGATGTTCATATTTCTGCGACAACCGGTTCAACGGGTGCAGGACAAAGTCTTTCATCCACTTCTCATTTCAGCTGGAGAAACAATAATCTTTCGGTCTATAAAGCTTTTGGTCATCAGCATTTGAACGAAATTGGAGAAAGCATTAAACAACTTCAACCATCTTTTGCAGCAGAGGTTAATTTTATTCCTTACCGCGGAGATTTCACTCGAGGCATTATGGCCTCTGTATACACTGAATGTGATTTGAGCCAGGAAGCGCTGGACGATCTCTACCAAAAATATTACGCTGAACATGAGTTTACTCATGTAAGCAAAAAGAATATCAACTTAAAGCAAGTTGTAAATACAAATAAATGCCTGGTACATGTAGAGAAACATGGAAACAAAGTCATGATACTGAGTATAATTGATAATTTATTAAAAGGAGCATCCGGGCAAGCAGTTCAGAATATGAATTTGATGTTTGGATTTGACGAGAGGGCAGGATTGAGGCTGAAAGCGCAGGCGTTTTGAGCAGAAAGGATAAAGCCTAAAGCTGAAAGCTCATGCGTGACTATAAGAAACTTGAAGTATGGAGAAGAGCACATCAATTAACTTTGTTTGTGTATCGGGACGTACTTCCATTATTTCCACAGCATGAAACTTTTAGCCTAGCTTCGCAAACTAAACGGGCAGCCTATTCTATTCCGATGAATATCGTTGAAGGTTGTGGCAAGCACACTGAAAAAGACTTCACGAATTTTCTCGATATAAGTTTAGGTTCAACACATGAATTGGAGTATTGCTGTCTATTGTCTAAAGATTTAAATTATCTTCCTGAAGAGGTATTTGTAATTATAAATAATGAAGTAAATCAGGTGAAAGCAATGCTTATCGGCTTAATCAAGTCTATACTTGGCTAGAAGCTTTATGCTTTCAGCTTTTACCTTTAACCTTAATATACATGAAACTATTCGACGTTTACCCAATAAATAATATCGAAATTGTTAAAGGACAAGGCAGTCTTGTTTGGGATAAAAATGGACAGGAGTACCTGGATTTATACGGCGGTCACGCTGTAATCTCTATCGGGCATACTCATCCGCATTATGTTAGCCGACTTACAGAACAATTAAATAAGCTGGGTTTCTATTCTAATTCGGTTGAAATTCCGCTTCAAGCTGAATTAGCGGAAAAGCTGGGGAAAGTTTCGGGCAGAGAAGATTATCAGTTATTTTTAATTAGCTCTGGAGCAGAAGCAGTCGAAAATGCTTTAAAACTCGCTTCATTTTATAATGAACGTAAAAAGATAATCTCTTTTACAGGAGCGTTTCACGGCCGGACATCTCTTGCAGTTTCAGTTACAAATAATCCAAAACTTGTAGCGCCGGTTAACGAAACTGACAATGTCATTTTTCTTCCTCATAATGATGAGGCTGCTTTAGAGCAGGCTTTCGCCGAATCAGGAAATGAGATCTGTGCAGTGATCATCGAAGGGATTCAAGGCGTTGGCGGAATAAAAGTGGCAACAGAAAGTTTCCTTCAAAAAATCCGTTCACTTTGCGATAAATATAACTCTGTCTTTATCGCTGATTCTGTTCAATGCGGATATGGCAGAAGTGGCAAGTTCTATTCTCAGGATTTTGCCGGGGTAGATGCAGATATTTATACTATGGCCAAAGGAATGGGTAACGGTTTCCCGATAGGTGGAATTTCTATCTCTCCAAAGTTTAAACCATGGCATTATATGCTGGGTACTACTTTCGGGGGAAACCATTTAGCTTGTGCAGCTGGTTTAGCAGTTCTGGAAGTTATTGAGCAAGATAATCTGATGCAAAACGCAGTTGAAGTTGGGACTTACTTATTAAACGAGTTTAAAAAAATTGACAGAATAAAAGAAGTTAGAGGTCGTGGCCTAATGATAGGAATTGAGTTACCGGATGAATTAAGTCATGTAAAAAAAGACCTTTTATTTAAGCATCATATTTTTACCGGAGAAGCAAAACCAAATGTGATTCGTTTGTTGCCGGCTCTGAATTTGAGTAAAGCTCATGCGGATAGATTTTTAGAAGCATTTAGCCACGAGCTAAAAGCAGAAAGCTTAAAGCAAAGAGCTATTGTATAACGCAAATGATTTAAGGTGATTGTCAGAAGCTTTCAGCTTTTTCCTTTTACCTTTAACCTTATAAAGATGAAACAATTCACCTCAGTACACGATGTTGCCAATGTTCCTGCTATTGTAAAAGAAGCATTAGAACTTAAAGCAAATCCATTCGCCCATCAGGAACTTGGAAAAAATAAGACCATCGGGTTAATTTTCCTTAATCCGAGTCTTCGTACCCGTTTAAGCACTCAAAAAGCGGCTCTTAATTTGGGCATGAATGCCATTGTGATGAATATCGACAAAGAAGGATGGGCTTTGGAAACCCGTGATGGTGTGGTGATGAATGGAACGACGGTGGAACATATTCGCGAAGCTGCTGGTGTAATGGGAGAATATTGTGATATTTTGGGAATCAGGTCTTTTCCGAGTCTAAAGGATAAAGAAGAAGATTACAGTGAAGATATCTTTAACAAGTTTATCAAATACAGTGGTATTCCGGTGGTAAGCTTAGAAAGCGCGACCCGTCATCCGTTACAAAGCCTTGCTGATTTAATAACGATAGAAGAGCATAAAAAAACGGCGAAACCTAAAGTTGTTTTAACCTGGGCTCCGCATGTAAAAGCGCTTCCGCAAGCTGTGCCTAATTCGTTTGCAGAATGGATGTGCAAAGCTCAGCAAGAAGGAATGATTGATTTTGTAATTACTCATCCCGAAGGATATGAGCTTGCAGAACAATTTACGCCTGGAGCGTCAATTACTTACGATCAGGATGAAGCATTGGCCGGTGCAGACTTTGTTTATGTAAAAAACTGGTCAAGCTATCAGGATTACGGTAAGGTTTTAAGCGATGGTGAAGGTTGGATGATGACTCAGGAGAAGCTGAAAATCACTAATCAGGGAAAAGTGATGCACTGCCTGCCGGTTCGCCGGAATTTAGAGCTTGGATCCGATATATTGGACAGTGACGATTCTTTAGTGATTAAAGAAGCTGGGAATCGGGTTTGGGCTGCGCAGGCAGTGATAAAAGGTATCTTAGAAGGCTTGTAGCATGTACATCCCAAGGCATTTTCTGAATACGAATGATGATCAAGCTATCTCTTTCATGCAGAAGTATAGCTTTGGAACAATTGTGACGTCCGACAATGACAGGCCAGTCGCATCTCATTTGCCTTTTCTGGTTCAGAAGAATGAAAATGCGATTCTAATATCTTCACATTTTGCAAAGGCTAATCCTCAAGCAGAATCAATTAATGGTCAAGCGGTACTGATTGTTTTTTCAGAGCCTCATGCATATATTTCGCCTCGCCATTATGAAAAAGAACATAATGTTCCCACATGGAATTATATTAGTGTTCATGCATATGGTAAGTGTAGGTTGGTCGAAGAAGAAAAATCTAAATTTGACCTTCTTGAAAGAACCATCTTAAACTATGAGGAAGCTTATCAGGAACAATGGAACAAGCTTCCCTCTGATTTCAAAGAGAAGATGTTAAAAGGGATTGTTGCTTTCGAGGTAAAAGTAACAGAGCTTCAGGCTAAAAATAAGTTAAGCCAGAATCGGAGTTTTTCAGAGCAACAAAGTATCATTTCAGAATTAAGTGGCAGTAGCGACTCCAACGAAGTTAAAATTGCTGAATACATGAAATTGAATTCTATAAAATGAAGAAGTTAACAGTCATTAAAATTGGCGGCAATGTCATAGACAATTCTGAAAATCTCTACAATTTTCTAAACGATTTTTCGGGTGTTGAAGGCCAAAAAATTCTTATTCATGGCGGAGGTAAGCTGGCAACAGATTTATCCCATACAATGGGAATAGAACCTAAAATGGTTGATGGTCGTCGGATAACAGATATTGAAACCCTTCGCATTGTGACGATGGTGTACGCTGGTTTGATAAATAAAAACATTGTTGCTCAGTTACAACGCTTCGAATGCAACGCGATTGGATTAACGGGCGCTGATGCGGATTTAATACGTGCCAACCGACGTCCCGTTAAGGACATTGATTACGGCTTTGTTGGTGATTTACATGAAGGGTCAGTAGCGAAAAATAAATTGCGCGACTTGCTTGAAGCGGGTTTAATCCCGGTTTTTTCTGCAATTACTCACGATGGCGAAGGACAGCTTCTAAATACTAATGCTGATACCATTGCATCAGCTATCGCGATAGCAATGTCTTCGATATACAATGTCAGTCTCGTATATTGCTTCGAGAAAAAGGGAGTGCTTACTGATGTTGCTGACGATGAGTCGGTTATCAGACAAATTAGTTCTTCTGAATTTGAAAAGCTAAAAGCCGATGAAATTATTGCTGGAGGAATGCTTCCTAAGTTGGAGAATGCCTTTAAAGCGATAAATAGTGGAGTAAGTGAGGTGTATATCGGTAAATCTGATGAGCTTGCTCTTTTAAATGAACAATTATTCGGAACACGATTATTTGCATAAAATGGAGAATAACGGAAATATAGCCATACTTGGTAGCGGGAATATGGGACTGGCTTTTGCGTCTGGTCTGGTTAAGTCGGACACCTATAAGCCTTCGCAAATCATCCTGACAAGAAGAAGCATTAACAGTCTTTCAAAGCAAGCAGAGGAAGGCTATAAAACTTCGACCAACAATTTTGAGGCTGCATCTAATGCTGCAATCGTTGTTTTGGCGGTTTTGCCTCAGCAGCTGAATTCGCTTTTGGCGGAAATTGAGGGTGCGATAAATCCTGAGAAGCATTTGGTAATTTCTGTAATTACAGGCGTTACCTGTAAAGACATTAAAGGGAAGCTTGGTGAAAATGTTCAAGTTGTTAGGGCAATGCCTAATACTGCAATTTCTATCGGACAATCGATGACTTGCATTACAACCGACAATGCCAGCAAGGAAAACTTAGATCTTACAGAAAAGCTTTTTGAAACTGTTGGCTCTGTTGTTCAGATACATGAAGATCTAATGTCGTCTGCAACAGCCTTATGTGCATGCGGAATAGCTTTCTTTTTACGAGCAATCAGAGCAGCGTCACAAGGCGGAGTTGAGATTGGCTTCCATGCGGAAGATGCCTTGAAAATGGCCGTTCAAACGGCTAAAGGAGCGGCAGATCTATTACTGATTCATGGTAGTCATCCAGAACATGAGATTGACAAAGTAACTTCTCCTAAAGGATGTACCATTGCCGGCTTGAACGAAATGGAGCATCAAGGCTTTAGTTCTGCATTGATTAAAGGAATAAAGCTATCTGCATTAAAAGCCAGTGGATTATATAAAGAGAATTAATTCTAATGACTGAGAAACTTGCAGCAGAAAGTATAGATTTATTGCAAAGCCTGATTGCTATTCCTTCTTATAGCAGGGAAGAAGACAAGACGGCTTATATACTTGAGCTCTTTTTTTCAGAACATGGTCTGCAGCCAAAGCGAAAGCAAAATAATATCTGGAGCGTAAATCAATTTTACGATCCTGAAAAGCCAACGATTCTTCTTAATTCACATCACGATACTGTAAAACCCAATCCGGGTTATACCCGTAATCCTTTTTCTCCAGATATTAAAAATGGAAAATTATACGGCCTGGGCAGCAATGATGCCGGAGGTTGCTTAGTTTCTCTCATTGCAGCTTTCCGGTATTTTTACGATAAAAAAGGTCTTAAGTATAATTTGTGCATTGCTGCGACAGCAGAGGAAGAAATCTCCGGTAAAAATGGGATAGAATCCTTGATCCCTGATTTGGGTCCGCTCGATTTTGCCATAGTGGGCGAACCAACCTTAATGGACTTGGCAATTGCTGAGCGAGGACTGATGGTACTTGATTGTGTTGCTCACGGAAAAGCCGGACATGCTGCCAGAGAAGAAGGTGAAAATGCAATTTACAAAGCAATTAAAGACATTGAGTGGTTTCGTACATTTAAATTCCCTAAAGAATCCGAACTTTTCGGTCCTATAAAAATGTCGGTGACAGTTATTAATGCGGGATCGCAGCACAATGTGGTGCCCGCAGAGTGTAATTTTACAGTCGATGTTCGTGTTACTGATGCTTATCGGAATGAAGAGGTTGTAGACATAATAAAGCAACGTGTTGCTTGTGACGTAACTCCTCGATCGACTAGGCTGAAGCCTTCTTCTATAAGTAAAGATCATCCATTTGTGCAGGCTGGATTAGCTCTAGGAAGAAAAACTTACGGCTCACCTACTACGAGTGACCAGGCATTGCTGGATATAACATCAGTAAAGATTGGTCCGGGTGATAGCGCAAGATCTCATATGGCTGATGAATTTATTTATGTAAATGAAATCCGCGAAGGGATTGAGTTGTATGTGAAAATCTTGGAAAAATTATTGCTTTAATTCATACTTGATAGATTTGTATCTTTGAATAATTTGCTGGACATGACTGATTATAGAAATTATATTGAGATAAGACCTGATGTACGCTTTGGAAAACCTTGTGTCAAGTCTACCAGAATTTCTGTTTCTGATGTATTGAGTTGGATGGCGAATGGGATGACTACAGAAGACATCGTAAATGATTTTCCTGAATTATCTGAGGATCAAATTCATGCTTGCTTAGCTTACGCGGCAGATAAGGAACATAAATTACGTGTAATCCAGTGAAGTTACTTTTTGATCAAAATATTTCCTTCAGGATAGTCAAAATTCTTAACAATCATTTTCCAGAGTCTGCCCAGGTGCGTGAGTTGAAATTAGAAGGATCAACAGATCAGGAAATCTGGAAGTTTGCAAAGGTTAATAACTATATCATTGTAAGTTTCGATGCTGATTTCTACGATTTTTCAAATTTATACGGCCATCCACCTAAAATAATCTGGTTGCGTACAGGCAACACGAAAACTCTTTATATTGCGAACCTTCTAATTCAAAAAGAAGACTTAATCAAATCATTTTTAGAAGACGAGGAAATCTCATGCCTCGAAATCTATTAGTATATCGTAAATCAAATGAAACTTTGGCAAAAAGATAAGCAGGTAGAAAAATCAGTAGAGACATTCACCGTTGGCAAAGACAGGGAATTGGATGCGGAAATGGCTGCCTTCGATGTGCTGGGTTCGCTTGCTCATACCCGAATGCTCGAAAGCATCAATTTACTCAGTAAAGAGGATTTAAATACGGTTCAGAAAGAATTAAAAAATATCTACAAGGAAATTGCTGAAGGTAAATTCACGATCGAAGAAGGGGTGGAAGATGTCCATTCGCAAGTAGAGTTATTGTTAACTCAGCGTATTGGCGAGGCAGGTAAAAAAATTCATAGTGGTCGTTCACGAAATGATCAGGTTTTGGTTGATTTGAAATTGTACTTCCGAAGTCAGATTCAGCGTACTGTCGAAAACACAGAGGCTTTATTTCAGCAACTCATTACCTTAAGTAATGAACACAAAGACAAACTCCTGCCGGGATATACACATTTGCAAATCGCAATGCCATCGTCTTTTGGCTTGTGGTTTGGCGCTTACGCCGAAAGCCTGGTAGACGACTTGGAAATGATGCTGGCTGCCTGGAAAGTTTGCAATAAAAATCCTCTGGGTTCTGCAGCCGGATATGGTTCATCTTTCCCGCTAAATCGTACCATGACGACAGAGTTATTGGGCTTCGATTCCCTGAACTATAATGTAGTTTATGCTCAAATGGGACGTGGGAAAACAGAACGAATACTCGCTCAGGCTATGTCTTCTATAGCTGCAACACTTGCAAAGCTTTCGATGGATGTGACTTTGTTCATCAATCAAAACTTTAGTTTTATAAGTTTTCCAGATGAACTAACGACAGGTTCGAGCATAATGCCTCACAAGAAGAATCCCGATGTTTTTGAGTTGATGCGCTCGCGTTGTAATAAAATTCAGGCTTTGCCAAATGAGATTGCTTTGATGACCACCAATCTACCCTCAGGTTACCACCGTGATTTGCAGTTGCTAAAAGAAAACCTTTTCCCTGCATTTCAATCATTAAATGAATGCCTGGAGATGGCTGTCTTTATGCTTCAGAATATCTCAGTTAAAGATGATATTTTAAAAGATCCAAAATACCTTTACCTCTTTAGCGTTGAGGCGGTAAATGAAGATGTTTTAAAAGGACTGCCTTTCCGCGAAGCCTACAAAAAAGTAGGTCTCGAAATTGAGCGAGGCGAATTTAAAGCTCCGGAAAAGGTCCAGCACACTCACGAAGGCAGTATTGGAAACTTATGCAATCAGGAAATCAGCGCTGCTTTTCAGCAAACACTATCTTCATTCAATTTTAAAAAAGTAGAGCAAGCAATTCAAGAGCTTGTATCCGAATAGAAATACCACATTATGTCAGTATCACGTTTAGCACAAAATCTTAGGGGTTCAGAAATCATAAAAATTGCCGGCGAAATAAATGAGCTGAAAAAGCAAGGACAAAACATTGTTAATTTAACAATTGGAGATTTCGATGCTAATATATATTCCATTCCTGAAGAGCTTCAACAAGGCATCGTTAATGCATATGCAGCCCATCAAACCAATTATCCTCCTGCAGATGGGATGTTAAGTCTTCGCGAAAGTGTTAGCAGGTTTTTAAAAGATGAATTGGGATTGAGTTATGCAACAAATGAAATATTAATTTCGAGCGGTTCGAGACCGATTATTTATGCGACGTATCTTGCTTTAATTGATCCGGGGGACAAAGTTCTTTTTCCTGCACCATCCTGGAACAACAATCATTATTGCGATTTAACCAGCGCAAATGGTGTCGCTATTTCAACAAGGGCCGAAAATAATTTCATGCCTACGGCTGATGATTTGCGCCCGCACATTTCAGGAGCAACATTGTTAGCTCTGTGCTCTCCATTAAATCCAACAGGAACAATGTTCTCAAAAAAAGATTTGGAAGAAATCTGCGACTTAGTACTTGAAGAAAACAATAAAAGAAAGGCTGGAGAAAAACCTCTTTACATCCTGTACGATCAAATTTACTCGATGCTTACTTTTGGAGACCACCAGCATTATGATCCCATAACACTCCGTCCTCAGATTAGAGATTATGTTGTTTACGTCGACGGGGCTTCAAAATGTTTCGCGGCTACCGGAGTACGTGTTGGCTGGGGCTTTGGTCCGGGTGCCGTTATCGATAAAATGCGCTCAATTGTTGGCCATATGGGAGCTTGGGCTCCTAAAGCAGAACAGGTAGCAATGGCCGAATTTTTAAAAAACAAAACTGCTGTTGATAATTATTTAAGCAATTTCAAGATCCGTGTCACCAAAAGCCTTGATACGCTTTACAAGGGCTTTCAACAACTAAAAGCCGAAGGCTTTAACGTAGATGCAATCGAACCAATGGGAGCAATCTATCTTACCTTGAAACTCGACTATGCAGGCAAAACCACGGAAGACGGGCAAGTTTTGAAAGATAGCAACGATATTAACTTCTATCTTATAAAAGAAGCTAAAGTAGCTTTGGTGCCTTTTTCTTCGTTTGGCACCGGTCCCGAAGTAAATTGGTTCAGAGCCTCGGTAGGCGCATGTTCTGCCGAAGAAATTGCTGCAATGATTCCACGCGTTAAAGAAGCTCTTAGTAAGTTGAAGTAGCATAATTTAACTTTCCAAAAGCTCTTTGCTTTTGGAAAGTTCCTCAAATGTGGCATTAATTACATAAATTGAAGGGTTGGTTTTAAAAGTTGCTTCATTTTTGGTACAGTCCCTTTTATCCCTTTCGGTTTCACAAATCTGCCTGCGGCTTCCACCACAACCGGGTTTTAAATCAGAAACCTTTCTTCATCCAGAACCTTATCTCCTCTCAATTCAAACATTTTTACACTTGGTGTGTTCAAAATAGTACACCAATTATAATAAAATGAAATCCTTTAAAATTTATTTTTTGACTCTACTAATGCCTTTAGCGTTACTAGCAAGCTCGTGTTCAAATAAGTCTGCAAACGCAGATGAACCTGAAGTTGAAACGATGGACTCCATTTCAAAGGGGCTTGATCACAGTACTGAAGCTCTTGAAGATCAGGCTAAAAAGGTCGAAGCTTCATTGGAAAAAGTTGATAAAGAATTTGAAACTGCTCAATAAAAGATCATGAAAAAAAAGAATATTTTAAGGATCGCTATCCTTCCATTAATGGTTTTTGCAGCTCTTGCTTTCACAAATCTGCAGCCTAAGAAAGACAATACTAAAAAAGAAAATAGATCACAAGAGCAGGGTAATGAGAAAGGAAAAGGTGAAGATCACCATGAGAAAAATAACGACCGAGCCCACGGAAATAGTAACCAGGCAAAAAACCAGGGAAATAAAGAAATAAAAAATTCAGGAAAGGATAATAATAACCCCGATAAAGCGCAGCAACACTCCAGAAAAGATGTTAGTAATGCGGCAAATAGAGATGTTTATCGTGGCAATGGTAATAGTAAAAACAAGAACGGAAATCGGGACGCAGATATTGACTGGAATTTGGGAGATTTTAAAAATAGAAAACATCCAAAAGATCAGAAGAAAGTAACAATTTGTCACCATCCTTCAGAAGGAGATTCAAATAACGGAGTAACTATTAGTGTTTCTGAAAATGCCTTACAGGCCCATTTGAACCACGGCGACCAAAGGGGAAATTGCAATATTAATTATTCTGATCGCTGGTCGGACAGATACGTTAAATCAAGAGAGAATGTTTATAACAGATACGAACAAACCTGGGAAACAATGTCCTACAGCGAGGCGCTTCTAAGATTAGCGGCAGATAAGCTTCTGGGTATAAGATCTAATCTGGATAGAAGCAGATCAACTTTAACATCTGATGAAATAGAGCGTCGTGAGGCCCTTATTATGGATCTTCAAAACAATGTATATTCTCTCGAAAATCAGTTAGGGCAAACAAGGCAACAGCTTGATTCTGATGTGAATATTATTATTAAATTATAATTGCTGCCAAGCAGAAATCCGATAATGCGTAGGCGCGTTATCGGATTTCTGTTTAATAAATAGCTGGTTTAAGCTGCAGTAGAAATGTGCTTCACCAAACTCCTTTTTGCCAGAGGCAAGAGAGTTTGCTCCAAAGGGAAAGTAATATCGCTTTCTATATGATACACAGCCGGATTAGGAAACTCCCTTCTGCTCAAAATCAAATCATTTTTAATGGCTTCAGGAGTGTAAATGAAAGTTCTTGCGTAGCTTGTAATAAAAGCTGTGTTTATTCCCCGGTACTTTTCATCCTTGCTTTCAAAAATCGTAACCTGATATTCGTAAACATGAGTAGTCTTTTCTTCCCCGTTTCTTAGTAAAAGATAGCCCTGGTATGGATATAGAGGCATCAGTCCTATTGGCTCTATACTTAGCCGGCTTTCAACAAATTCATAAATCTCTTTCCCTTCCCGAATAGCAGGATTAAGCTTGTTTAAAGAAAAGCTGATAATGGTTTCAATTTCCTGCATTAAGGAATCATCTTTTACCATTTTTTCATAGGTAAGTTTAACGGCTTCTATATCTGCATGAGATAGACGCTCAGGAAAAGCCTTTTGAAGTGCCGATTTGTTCTCTTTAAATTTTAGAAGATTATTATAATGAAAAACTAAATCATTTAAATCGGGATATAACTTCGTTTTATGGAAATGATGATTGATCTGTTGCAGATAAGCGAGCAGCTGATATTTTTTACGTTCGAAATCTACCGAGCCTTCAATAAACCAGTTTACACTTAATGTTTTCATATACTTATTGATTTAACGATTAATAAAGATTACGTTGATTAGTACATTCAGTGTAATAATATAAATCTGTGTAATCTTTTGATAAATTTGCAAGAATGCCTAAAGGAACATTATTTCTAATTCCGGTGCCTTTAGCCGAAAATTCGGCTGACAAGGTCCTTACAAACTACCAGTTCAAACTTATTAACAATCTTACCACCTATATAGTTGAGAACGAAAAAACTGCCCGTTTCTGGTTAAAGAACATGGGATTAAAAATTCCGCAGAGCGAGTTAGTAATTCATGTGTACGGTAAACATTCAGAAAAGGTTGACATGCGCAGTTATTTTATGGAGTTGGAAAGTGGTAAAGACGTAGGGTTGATGAGCGAAGCTGGTTGTCCGGCTGTAGCCGATCCCGGATCTGATATCGTTGCAGAAGCGCACCGCAGAGGTATTAAAGTAGTTCCGATGGTTGGTCCAAGCTCCATTTTACTGGCACTAATGGCTTCTGGATTTAACGGACAAAGCTTCGCATTTCACGGTTATTTGCCGATTGATAAGGCACAACGAAGCAAACGAATCAAAGAGCTCGAAAACATCGCCGAAAGGCATAATCAAACTCAGATATTTATTGAAACCCCTTTCAGGAACAATCAAATTCTCGAAGATATTTTGAAAACCTGTAATGCCCGTACACGCTTATGCGTGGCCTGCAACGTTACAGCAGAAGATGAACAAATCATATCTCAACCCATCGAACAATGGCGCAAAAAAAAGGTTGACTTTCATAAAAAGCCTGCAATCTTTTTGATATGTAAATGAATTTCTTGCCTTCACATAGTTCTGTAATTATTGTAGGAGCGGGACCATCAGGCCTTATGATGGCCGCACAGCTTCTTCGGTTCGGCATTCAGCCGATTATCATTGATTCAAAAACTGAATTGAACAAAGAGTCGAGAGCATTAGCCGTACAGGCACGTTCTCTTGAAATCTTTAGGCAAATGAGTCTTGAAGAAGCCGCCTTGAAAGAAGGAAATATAGCAAAAGGATTAATTCTTCATTTGGAGACAGAAGAGATTGCACAAATTAATTTATCGAATATTGGTGCTGGGGAAAGTCCGTTCCCTTATGTGTTGATTCTTGAGCAAAGTAAAACAGAGCGTATCTTAGTAGATTATCTCACCTCCCATACCTGCCCTATTTATTGGAACACTCAATTGATTGATGTTCATCAAACAGATAAGATCGCCACTATTAAAATCATTCGAAATGGCACAGAGGAAATCATTAGTTGCGATTGGCTTATCGGAGCTGATGGGTCTTCAAGTAGAGTTCGGAAAAGTTTGAATATTGCGTTTAGCGGAGGAACCTATAAGCATAAGTTCTTTTTAGCAGACGTTAAGTTTCGACAAGGTATTTCGGCGGATGCCGTTAGAGCCTTTTTTACAGAGAATGGCTTTACTGCCGTTTTCCCCATGCACGATTCCAACTACCGTTTTATAGGTATTTTACCTCAAGCATTATCGGATAAACCTGATCTTTCCTTCGACGATTTAAGGCCCTATTTAACGTATAGTCTGGGTTTTTCGATGACAGAGCAATGCTGTAACTGGTTTTCGATTTATCAGGTACATCATCGAATGGCAGAACGGTTTAAAACTCAGCGATGTTTTTTAATCGGCGATGCAGCACATATACATTCTCCTGCAGGAGGACAAGGAATGAATACCGGACTGCAGGACGCTTATAACCTTGCATGGAAACTCGCAGGGGTAATCGGTCAGAAATACTCTGAACTTATTCTAGATAGTTATGCGGAAGAGAGAATGCCGGTTGCCAAAAAACTATTAAAAACTACCGACAAACTTTTTACTTTAATCGTCGGGCAAAACTGGTTGATCAGAAAAATTCGGAAATTACTTCTGCCTTTATTCAGAAATAAAAGAATGAAAAATGCTTCGTTAAACAAAGCAATCTTTGGCCTTATTTCTCAGACAGCTTTGAATTACCGGCAAAGTCTGCTCTCACTTCATCATAGTGTTGCAAAGAAAATTAAAGCCGGCGACCGGCTTCCTTACATCAAATTTTACGATGAGAAGTTAAAACAAGAAACGGATTTGCACGACTGGTGTAAAACTATTGGCTTTACTTTAATCATCATCGGACAGTTAAGTCAGCGCGATGTATTGGCGGTAGCTAAATGGATAAAACTAACCTATCCTAACGGCCTCAAATTTTTTTATTTGCCTCCGTCTAAGCGTAATGAGCATGTGTTTGACTCTTTTGAGATAAGAGAAAACGGCCGGAAAGCTATAGTAGTAAGGCCGGATATGTATATAGGGTATATGAATGATGCAGTGGATGTTGAACTGATTGGAGGTTATTTAAAAGAGAATCTCAGTTGGGTTTAATAATCACCCGTGTATCGTTTCACTCTTTCCATAATTTTGAATCACCCTAGCTTCGTATTCAAGCAATTCATTCCATCTTTTATCGACATCAATAGTTTCGGCATATTTTTTGGCCATTTTAATAAACATGGCGTAGTGACCAGCCTCGCTTATCATAAGCTCGTGGTAGAATGCCGATAACCGTTCGTCATTGATATGTTCTGATAATACTTTAAAGCGCTCGCAACTTCTGGCTTCAATCATGGCAGAAAACAACAGACGATCGATTAATTGAGCCTCTCTGCCACCGCCTTTTATTACAAATTTCGCTAATTCGTTAACGTAGTTATCCTTGCGTTCTCTTCCGAGGACAAAGCCTCGTTCTAAAATGATATCATGAACCCGCTTAAAATGATCTATTTCTTCACGAACCAGATCCGCCATTTCCTGAACCAAATCAGAAAGGTTCGGGTTCTGAACAATTAGGGTGATAGCATTGCTCGCCGCCTTTTGTTCGCAAAAAGCATGATCGGTAAGAATTTCTTCAATATTGCTCTCCACGACATTCTTAACCCATTTCGGATCTGTTGGGAGTTTCAGCTTAAGGATGGTTTTATCGGTGCTCACACCACAAATATAAATACTTGATCAGCGGTTTTAACGATATAAATTTTTAGAATCTATAAACTCTAAAACTGAATCAGGCACGAAAAACTGCACATTTTTTCCTGTTAAAATAGATTTTCTGATAAACGTAGATGAAATTTCCATTAAAGGAGTATCAGAAATTGTTATTGAAGGATGTGATGCTAGTTCAATATTTTCAAACCCCGGACGGGGATAGACCAGTATTTTATAATCCTGAAGAAGTAATTCGTAATTCTTCCACTTTTTTAATGACTTTAAATTGTCCGAACCCATTATCAATGTAAACTGATGCTCAGGATAACGTTCTTTCAAATGAGTTAACGTATCTATGGTATAGGACGGCTGCGACAGTTTAAACTCAATATCGCTCACCTTGATACGATCGGCACTTTCCGTAGCAAGTTTTGCCATTTCGAGCCTGTCGTACATGTTCACCAGATCGCTTTTGTTTTTTAGAGGGTTATGAGGTGACACAACCAGCCAAACCTGATCCAAAGACGTATAATGAGCTATATAGTTGGCAATAATTAAGTGCCCTGTATGAATAGGATTAAATGAACCGAAGAAGAGACCAATTTGCATCTGAAAGATATTAGATGTGAGGCATTAGATTTGAGATCAACCAAGTTTCATATTCATCCATTAGCAATAAACAGGAAGTTAGACCCCTATATAGTTTGAGGCCGCAGGACCTTTGGAATTTATAAACCCCCTAACTAATATCTCCGCTTCTTTACAAGCAGTTTGCAAATCATTATTTGGCAAAATCACGTCAAATTTATCGGCGTAGCCCAGTTCCTTACCGGCTTTACTAATGCGTTCCCCAAGTTTTTCAGCACTGTCGGTTCCTCTGCCGGATAAACGCTGAACGAGTACTTCCAGAGAGGGGGGTTGCACGAAAACGGCTAAAGCCTGATCGCCGAATTTTTTCTTTAGACGAAGCCCTCCTTCTACATCAATATCAAAAACCACAACTTTGCCATCTGCCCAAATACGATCGATCTCTGATTTTAATGTCCCGTAAAAGGTGCCCGAATACACTTCTTCAAATTCCAAAAACTCATGCTTAGCTACTTTATGCAGGAAATCTTCCTTCGAAATAAAATAATAATCTTTATCATTCACTTCTTCTCCCCTGCTTTCTCTCGTTGTAGCGGAGATGGAAAATTCTAACTCAGGAATTTTTTTTAAAAGATAATGTACAATGGTAGTTTTACCTGCGCCAGAAGGGGCCGAAAATATGATAAGTTTGCCTGTCTGCATGTTTGTGTTGTGGGTTGTATGTTATAGGTTGTATGTTCTATCCCGCAACTTACAACCCATCACTTATAACTATTTATAAAACGTTTAACAATTGCTCTTTAACTTTTTCCAATTCCTCTTTCATGCCAACAACCAATTGCTGAATATGCGCATCATTTGCTTTTGATCCGATTGTATTTATCTCGCGGCCAATTTCCTGGGAAATGAATCCAAGCTTTTTACCATTGGCATCCGGAGATTTAAGCGTTTCAAGAAAGTAATCACAATGACTTTTAAGCCTTATCTTTTCTTCGGTAATATCTAACTTATCGATATAAAAAATGAGTTCTTGCTCTAAACGATTCTGATCAACGTTTTCTTTACCTACATGCTCTTCTAACATGATGGCCAAGCGCTCTTTGATTAATGGGATACGTTTAGGGGCCTCCACTTCGATTTTTTGCAATGATTCGTAAATGCTTTTAATCCTAAAGATCAGATCCTCTTGCAAAACACCACCCTCATCGCTCCTGAATTTCTGGAAATCGCGCATTGCTGCCTGAAAGGTTTTGTGCATTTGAATCCATTCGTCGTCCGAGATCGTATCTTCTTCGTATTTTACTACATCCGGAAAATTAAGTGCCATTTGCAATAGATTGCTTCCTGTGTCATTTAATCTATCGGCAACATCCCGAAGTTGTTTGTAATACGTTTGAAGTAAATCGCTATCTATCGAAGCAGTTTTTTTCTGAACCTCAGTATACTCTACAGTTATAGAAACGTTTACTTTCCCGCGTTCAATTTGTTTGCTGCATTCATTTCGAAGAACAAACTCTTTATCGGCGAAGGATTTTGGAAGTTTTAAAGCAAGTTCGAGAAATTTGCTGTTAAGAGACTTTATCTCGACGGTATATTTAGCACTGGCGAAATCAGTTACTGCAATACCGTAACCGGTCATTGATTTGAGCATTGGCAAAGATATAATTTATTCATTAACCCAAACCCAACAAAGAAGTTCTGTAATTAGTTTAGATATTTAGAGCTTCGCACGCTTTTTCAGCTGCTAGCTTTTCTGCATTCTTTTTATTGTAATCCCGTCCCGAACCTACAATTTCTCCGTCGACCATCACTTGAATAGTGAATAATTTCGCACTATCTCCGTCAGCATTCGCAATCAACTCAAAAGTGACATCCTTGCCATGGCGCTGGCACCATTCAATTAGCTTACTTTTAAAGTTAGTTTCAGTATTTTCGAGAGTGTGAATATCGATATGAGGCTTAATAATATGGTTCAGGAGAAAATTTTGAGTAAAGTTATATCCTTTATCAAGATAAATAGCTCCGATCAGGGCCTCAAATGCATCTCCCAGCAGTGATCCTTGCTTATTGGGATAATTTACGATTCGATTGTCGTATTCAATTAAATCTCCAAGTCCCAGTTTTCTTGCAAGTTGGTTGAGATTTGCTCTGTTGACAATTTTTGAGCGCATTTCTGTAAGAAAGCCTTCATCTTTGTATGGGTAGCGTTTAAATAATTCCTCGGCTATTACAGAACCTAAAACGGCATCGCCCAAAAACTCAAGGCGCTCATTGCTGTTTTTTGTGCCGTTTTTTAAAACTATGGCAATAGAACGATGGCGAAAAGCCATCCGATAAAGTTTAACATTTCCAGGAACAAAGCCCAAGAGATTGCTTAATCGATTAATATATTCTCGATGAGGAGAAAAATGAAGCTTATAGATTCTCGAAAACAGCATCTGGTACGTTAATAGGGATTATTAACTTTTAAATATAAAATAGCAGTGTCTTATATCATTTAACACTGCTATTTATATTATGCTTCAAATTTTTTGAAGATAACTGATGCATTGTGTCCACCAAAGCCGAATGTATTACTTTGTGCTGCCCGAACAACGCGTTTTTGAGCAACATTAAAAGTTAAGTTCAAACTTTGATCTATTTCAGGATCATCAGTAAAATGATTTATTGTAGGTGGGATAATGTCATTTTGAATTGCGAGAATACAAGCAATACTTTCAATTGCGCCTGCAGCACCCAGTAGGTGGCCGGTCATTGATTTAGTAGAACTGATATTCAGCTTATATGCATTTTCACCAAACAAATCAATAATTGCTCTGGATTCACTAATGTCGCCTAATGGTGTAGAGGTACCATGTACATTAATATAGTCAATATCCGAGGTAGTCAGACCTGCATCGCGCAAGGCATTAGTCATTACCAAACGAGCACCCAGACCTTCAGGATGCGGAGCTGTAATATGGTTTGCGTCAGCACTCATGCCTCCGCCGATTAATTCAGCATAAATTTTAGCACCTCTGGCTTTTGCGTGTTCCAGTTCTTCCAAAATAATTGTTCCTGCACCTTCTCCTGCCACAAAGCCGTCACGGTCTTTGTCAAATGGACGAGAAGCGGTAGCGGGATCATCATTCCGGGTAGAAAGAGCATGCATGGCATTAAAGCCACCCATTCCTGCCTCGTTGATAATTGCTTCGGAACCACCGGAAATAATTACATTGGCCATACCCAGCCTGATGTAGTTAAATGAATCTATCAATGCGTTTGTGGAAGACGCACAGGCAGAAACAGTTGAGAAATTCGGCCCTCGCAGACCGTATTTGATAGAAATATGACCCGGAGCAATATCCAGAATCATTTTTGGGATAAAGAAAGGGTTAAAACGCGGAGTTCCATCGCCCTTCGCGAAATTTACGACTTCATCCAAAAAGGTTTTCAATCCGCCAATACCCGAACCCCAAATTACCCCGATACGATTGGTGTCTAACTCGCTGAAATTTAAGCCCGAATCTTTAACAGCTTCATCTGTAGCTGCAAGTGCGTAGTGCACAAAGGGATCTAATTTTCTGGCCTCCTTCCGATCTAAAAAATCTTCGGGATTAAAGTTCTTAACCTCACATGCAAACTTAGTTTTGAAGTTTGTAGTATCGTATTTAGTAATTGGAGCGGCTCCGCTTACTCCATTGATCAATCCGTTCCAATATTCTGAAACCGTATTTCCTATGGGAGTAAGCGCACCTAACCCTGTAACTACAACTCTTTTTAGCTCCATTTATACTGAGGCAGCGAAATTTACTTTACGTTTTTTTCTAAGTATGCGATAGCCTGACCTACTGTTCCAATAGTTTCAGCCTGGTCATCAGGAATAGCAACGTTGAATTCTTTTTCGAATTCCATGATCAATTCCACGGTGTCTAAAGAGTCAGCACCAAGATCGTTTGTAAAAGATGCTTCAGGCGTTACTTCACTTTCATCCACACCTAATTTTTCTACGATAATTGCTTTTACTCTTGAAGCGATATCAGACATAGTTTTTATATTTTAATGGTTAAATAATTCTGTGCAAAGAAAAATAAATTCTAATTAATATCAAACCTTTTTGTTTTTGCTTAAAAATTGGCCTGACAACTCTAATTTGAAGGATTCTTAGTATTTTCGATTTTTTTAAAATTTAAAATTGAATCGACTTACACTAAAATACGAACTAGACCTTGATTTTGTTTTAGTAGCTATCACTTCCCAGTTGAAAGATTATGTGCTATGTTTTAAACTTAACAAGCAACTCAACATAAATTTCTACAAGATAGAAGAACTTATTATTGAAAACAATTCCGGCGAAGTATTTTTTTCGAGATATCATTATCAAATTCCTGAAACCGAAACCGATTTTTACTTGCTGGCAAACAAAGGAGATCAGGGATATTTAATCTCGGAAATGAAAACGGTTGATTATTTTATAATTATACGCAATTATATAAGCCAGGATGATACTGAGCAGCTAATTGAGGGTATAAATAAGCTCCCGGAAGTACTTGTTTCAATAGAAGTTGATCCAAAAAGGTTGAAATCTAAAGAAAATCTGATATTTTAGCGCAAAAATTAATTAGTGTATTAAATACACACTCTAAAAATAACCCGATAACGATGAAACAGGTACATAAAAGGACCAAAATTGTTGCCACGCTTGGCCCGGCATCATCTAACAAAGAAGTTTTGCTTAGTATGATCAAAGCCGGAGTAGATGTTTGCCGATTGAATTTTTCTCATGGTAACCAGGCAGATCACCAGGCGACTATTGATACAATTCGCGAAATAAATAAACAATATAAAACACATATTGGGATTCTGGCAGATTTACAAGGCCCTAAAATCCGTATCGGAATGGTGCAGGATGGCGGAATTCACCTTATCAATGGAAGTAAAATTGAGATCACTACTAAAGAGCTTTTAGGAAACGATAAACAAATTTATATTACTTATCAAAGTTTCCCGAGAGACGTAAGAGCTGGAGAAATTATCTTGTTGGATGATGGAAAAATCCAGATGCGTGTGGTTGATACCAACAATAAAGATACCGTTACCTGCGAAGTTGTTCACGGAGGAATTTTGACATCCCGTAAAGGCGTAAACCTTCCGAATACAAAAATTTCTATTCCTAGCTTAACTGAAGAAGATTTAAGTAACCTCGAGTTTGCTTTAGAAAATGACGTTGAGTGGATCGGCCTATCTTTTGTTCGTACTGCAGACGATATCATCGAGCTGAAAAGAATTATCACCCGCAGCGGAAAATCAGCACGCGTTATTGCTAAAGTTGAGAAGCCTGAAGCAATTGATAATATTGATGCTATTATCGCTGTAACAGACGGAGTGATGGTTGCCCGTGGAGATCTGGGTGTTGAAATGCCAATGGAACAGGTTCCGGTATTGCAAAAAATGATCGCACGTAAATGTCGCGAAGCTTCTAAGCCTGTAATCGTTGCAACTCAAATGCTTGAAAGTATGATTACAACACCTCGCCCGACACGTGCAGAAGTGAATGACGTTGCAAACTCCGTATTGGATGGCGCGGATGCGGTGATGCTAAGCGGCGAGACCTCTGTCGGAGAGTTTCCTGTTATCGTAATTGAAACCATGAGTAAGATCATCAAGAATATTGAAGACTTCGCTTATCCGTACCAAACCCCTAAAAAGCTGAATCCTGATTCGCCTACTTATATCGCTGATGCTGTTTGCGGATCAGCGGTTTATTTAGCTGAGAAGACTAATGCGGTTGGTTTAGTGTCAATGACCTCGTCTGGCTACACAGCATTCGAAATATCCAGTCACAGGCCAAAAGCAGAAACATTTATCTTTACAAGTAACCGTACTTTGTTAAATACGCTTAGCTTGCTTTGGGGTGTAACCGGTTTTTACTACGACAAGTTTGAAACTACCGATAAGTCTATCAGCGATGTAAATCGTATTCTGAAAGATGAAAGAATGGTTACAACAGGACAAATTGTAATTAATACCGCAGCAATGCCGATTGAGAAAAAAGGCAAGACAAATATGATTAAAGTTACTGTGGTAGAGTAAGAGTTATTTTACTTTATAAAATTGAAAGCCGGATCTTTTCCGGCTTTTTTTATTTATGGATTTTAATCACTCCTATTCATTAGGGTTCGTTCGTATCCTGCTAAGGTTGTTAGAGGACAGGTTTGAAGGGTAGATTTCCTCTGAAAAATCACTCCAGCCGAGGAAAGTCATCATACCTTAAAGTTTTCTTCCAAAAGAAATTTATCGCCCGAAAAATCGTTAAAATTTTAAGTTTTCCACATAATAAATACTTAGTAATCATTCATTTACTTGTGATATTTTATCACAGGTGCAGGTCCGCCAACAGACTGTGGAAAAGTCAAATTCAGTTGAGTATTAGATATAGATAAATTTGATAAAAACTCCTTATAGTTTTTTTGACGAGGAAATAGTTCAATACCAACAATATAATTTTACAGAGATGGGTAAAAACAATGCAACTAAAAAAGGAACTGGCAAAGGCTTACAGTTTCAGCGCTACTTCAGCAAGGAAGGCGTAGATGTTTACGATTTGTTTCAATATGAGAAACGTTCATCCGTAATCAGAAATCCTGCAGGTGATGCAGTGTTTGAAATGAACGATGTTGAAGTACCCGGAACATGGAGCCAGGTTGCAACCGATATTCTTGCCCAGAAATATTTCCGTAAAGCGGGTGTTCCTCAGCCTGATGGAAGTACTGGTTCTGAAAAAAGCGTTAAGCAAGTTGCCCATCGTATGGCCCATTGCTGGAAAAGCTGGGGCGAGCGTTACGGATACTTTGCTTCTGAAAAAGATGCAGGTATCTTTTACGACGAGTTAGTTTATACGATTGTTGGTCAGTTGGCTGCGCCAAATTCTCCTCAGTGGTTCAATACAGGACTGCATAGTTCTTACGGGATTACAGGAAAGCCTCAGGGGCATTATTTTGTTGATCCTGATACGGAGGTGTTGAGTAAGTCTACTTCGGCTTACGAGCGTCCTCAGCCTCACGCTTGTTTTATCCTGTCTGTAAATGATGATTTAGTAAACGAAGGTGGAATCATGGATCTTTGGGTTCGTGAAGCACGTATCTTCAAATATGGTTCAGGTGTAGGAACCAACTTTTCGGCAATTCGCGGAGAAAACGAAAAATTATCAGGTGGAGGCTATTCATCAGGACTAATGTCTTTCCTGAAGATTGGCGACCGTGCAGCCGGAGCAATTAAATCTGGCGGTACAACTCGGCGTGCCGCTAAAATGGTTTGTTTGGATTTAGAGCACCCTGAAATTGAAGGTTTTGTTAACTGGAAAGTTGAGGAAGAGCGTAAAGTTGCTGCCTTAATTGCTGCTGGTTATTCTTCAGATTACGAAGGTGAGGCTTACCGCACCGTAGCCGGACAAAATTCTAATAACTCTGTTCGTATACCGAACACATTCTTTAAAGCTTTAGAAAGTGGAAATAACTGGGATCTGATTGGCCGTACAAACGGAAAAGTTGTTAAATCAATTTCTTCTGAGAAATTATGGCAGGATATTGCATTTGCTGCCTGGGCTTGTGCCGATCCTGGTGTTCAATACGATACTACAATCAACGAATGGCATACTTGTCCTGAAGGTGGACGAATCAATGCTTCAAATCCATGTTCAGAGTACATGTTCTTAGACAATACAGCATGTAATCTTGCGTCAATAAATCTTGCACATTTCTTTAATCCTGATACTCTGGTATTTGATGTTAAAGGCTTTGAGCATGCGTGTCGTGTTTGGACTGTAGTTCTTGAGATTTCTGTTTTAATGGCACAGTTCCCGTCCAAGGAAGTTGCTCAGTTATCTTATGATTACCGCACACTAGGTTTAGGATTTGCTAACCTTGGCTCAATGCTAATGGTTGCAGGTATTCCTTACGATAGCGAAAAAGCCCGCGCAATCGGTGGTTCTATCTCAGCTATCATGACCGGTACCGCCTACGCTACTTCAGCAGAAATGGCTAAAGAACTTGGTACGTTCAAACGTTACGAAGAGAATAAAAAACATATGCTTCGCGTAATGCGAAATCACCGTTATGCTGCATATAATGCAACGGATGCATACGAAGGATTGGAAATTGCGCCTCCGGGAATCGATCAGAAATATTGTCCTGATTATTTACTTGCTGCGGCATGTAACTCATGGGATAAAGCAGTAGAATTAGGAGAAAAATACGGATACCGCAATGCTCAAACTACTGTAATTGCTCCAACCGGAACAATTGGTCTGGTTATGGATTGCGACACTACCGGTATTGAGCCTGACTTTGCTTTAGTTAAATTCAAAAAACTTTCAGGTGGTGGTTATTTTAAAATTATTAACCAGGGTGTTCCATCCGCTTTGCGTAACCAAGGATATAAAGAGCACGAGATTGAAGCAATCGTAAATTATGCTAAAGGTGCTGCGACTTTAAAAGGTGCGCCTCATATCAATTTCGACAGCCTTGCTGCCAAAGGGTTCACTCAGGATGAGTTAGAAAAAATCGATAAGTCTCTCCTTGCAGCTTTTGAAATTGGTTTTGTATTTAACCAATGGTCCTTAGGCGAAGATTGTTTAAAACGTTTGGGCTTTAAACCTGAGCAATACAACTCTGCAGATTTCAATATGCTGCGTGCATTGGGCTTTAACCGCCAGCAAATTGCTGAGGCGAACGAGTTTATCTGCGGAACGATGACTATTGAAGGCGCTCCATATTTAAAGGAAGAGCATTATCCAATTTTTGACTGCGCAAATAAGTGTGGATCTAAAGGACAGCGTTATATTCATGCAACCGGCCACATAAAAATGATGGCTGCTGCACAACCTTTCTTATCAGGTGCGATCTCGAAAACTATCAATCTTCCAAACGAAGCTACAGTTGAAGAAATTAAGGATTGCTACGCATTGTCATGGAAGTTGGGGTTAAAAGCAAATGCGCTTTATCGTGATGGTTGTAAATTATCTCAGCCTCTTTCAACTAAATCTTCGGATTCTAAAGAAGATAAATTAGATTCAGTTGAAGAAGTTTTGGGTGAAGCGGCTAACGTTAAATTAAGTGATTTAACTGCAGATCAGGTTCTGGAAGCTGCCCGTGCAATATTAGAAAAATCAACAGACACAAAGTTCAAACGCCAGTTATCATCAGTAGTTGAACGTAAAAACTTACCATCGAAGCGTGGTGGTTTCACACAAAAGGCTGCTGTGGGCGGACAAACAGTATTCGTTCGTACCGGAGAGTATGAAGACGGGACCTTGGGAGAGATATTCGTGGATATGCACAAAGAAGGTGCTACCTTTCGTTCACTAATGAACTGTTTTGCTATCGCGATTTCTGTAGGCTTACAGTACGGTGTACCTCTTGAAGAGTTTGTTGACAAATTTACGTTCACTCGTTTTGAACCATCTGGAATGGTTGCAGGGCATGATAACATCAAGAGCGCAACATCCATCATTGATTACATTTTCAGATTGTTAGGTTATGAGTATTTAAACCGCACAGATTTAGTACATGTAATTACCGAGCAAAACGCAGTGTTGGGAAATCCTCAAATGGAAGATACTGATAAAAATACTCAGGAAAACAGCTTTTCTGATGTTAAATCGGATAAAACATCTGCTGATAGAGTTTTAAAACCAGTGTTAGATATATCTGGAGGTGGTCAATCTGATGCTCCGGCATGCGGGAACTGCGGACATATCATGGTTCGCTCAGGAACTTGTTATAAATGTCTGAACTGCGGTACGCAGGGAGGATGTTCCTAGTAGAAAGGATTAAAATAATAAAAGCCCTACCGGAAATGGTGGGGCTTTTACATTAGGCATCTTTTTGATGCAAAGGTATTTTAAAATAGGTTCTTTTATTTATTCGTAACGCTATCAATTGCCTCCTGTTCTTTTAATCCTTCAATATCATTTTTCTTTTCGAAGTTGTCTTTCACTTCCGCGAAGCTATCGAGTATCTGAGTAATGTTATCAATTATTTGAGCCGCACTGGTATGAATATCCGGTAAGGTGGTTTCTAACTTCTTGTTGTTCAGCTCCATGTTATCGACCTCTATTTTACCAATTTTTTGCAAAACTGCGGTTTGGCTGTTTTTAAGATCTACCAGTTCCCTGGATATTTTTTCCATTAGTTCGAATTTTGCAAGTGTGTTCATAACTTATCATTTGTTTAGTTTAACAAGACAATTACCCTGCCACAAACATTCCGAAAAAGCCGGAGCCATTGGATATCGACATATTTTCTTAGGGAAAATTATTTAAAATCAGCCTCACGGCTGCAAGCTTCAAAGTGTGTTTTAATATTTATAAATATTAAAATCTTTGCTTAACCGGTATTGTTATGGTTTCAATAGTTTACCTCAATATAGAGTTATGAAAAGCAAAATCTTAATGTTAACACTCGCCACGGGGATTGTGGCGGCAAGCTGCTCGTCGAGTAAGCAAACATCTACCGGATCGGATACTGCTACAACTGGTGTAACCGATACAAGCACTGTGGGTACTAGAAACATGGATACAATGAGAGCCCCAAAAAGTGATACCATGCGCACTGATACCGCAGGTCGTAGTGGAACTACAACTCCACCTAGACCCTAAAAACAAAGCGGCTATTTTCGGTAGCCGCTTTGTTTTTTGTAAGTGGCATAAAAAAACCGCCTCGAGTGAGCCGGTTATATCGTTATCTATTGCAATTTATCTCGTAGCGATTCGAGCAATCTGCCCCCCTTATAATAATATCGTTTCCAATAAGGCTCGTTTAAATTACTGATCATAACCCCGCGACTGCTTGAAGCATGTGCAAACTTATTGTCGCCAAGATAAACACCTACATGAGATATTGCCCGGCTATTGATTTTAAAAAATACTAAGTCTCCTTCTTTTAGCTCCTCCTTATTTATAGGATTTACCATACTGAAGATGTTTCTAGAATTGTTTCCGATAACAGTATTAAATACTTTATCATATAACTGATAAGCAAATCCGGAGCAATCAATTCCCCGCTCGGTAGTGCCACCCAAACGATAGGGAGTGCCCAGCCAGTCGTATACAAATTGGTAAAGCTTTACATTAGATGTAGCAGAAACCGCAACACCCATTATTTGTGAAAAATATTCTTTTGCAAGGTTATCCGGATCTTCGGTAGACTTTTTAGAAGTTTGTGCCTGGGTCGACACGCACGATAACATAACTAGTACTACTAGCGTAAATTTTTTACCCATTTTAAATTTCGTTTATCAGTTAAACAACAAGACTTATAAACGCCCTCTTACATTAATTTTTAATGCCGAGCATTGCAAAACTAACTATTTAATATTCCTATCCAAGTGATTTTGTATTCTTTTAACAACTTTTATAGGCTTTTCGTATAGAAGAGTATACAAAAAGTTTTAATAGATAGTTATATTCTCCAATACGGCTATGCCAAAATTAGGTTTCAAAAAAAGCTGAATAAAAATTTTACATTGATATTCAGGTATATATGTATAAGTTTTGACATCCCCTGTTACAGTTCATTACCAATTAGCGTCATAGGTATAATAATCAGTTTGGGTGCTGTACTTACAAATCTTACCCGCGTTTGATTGATATTTTTATGTTTTATTTGGTTAACCCCAAGAGGAGCTTCGGCTCCTTTTACTATTCGTAGCTCAGTCCCTTCAGGTCTGTGGTGTTGTAAAAATAAGGTTCAAATCCTTCCTGCACGCAGACCGAGTCTACCTTTATTAAACCATATTTAACATAACCAAATATGCTGGCTATTGCGGCATCGGCGGCATCACGGCCGCTGGCAATTTTTACCATCCCGTTTAAGGGAGCGATCTTAGTTGCATCAAAAATTATCCACTTGCCACCCATATACGCTTCGAAGCAAGCGTGGAAATCCGGTGGGTCCAGCTGATAAGCATAACCTGTAAAGTACCTTGCCGGAATTGTTAAGGCTCTGCAGAGTGCAATGCCAAGATGAGCAAAATCTCGGCAAACCCCAGCTTGTTCGGTAACAGTGTCATAAGCTGAAGTTTGTGAATTGGTTAAGCCGCTTAGGTATTCCACATTTCTATTAATCCATTCGGTCAATGCAAGAACTTTCTCATAAGCATTCCCGATATTGCCGAATTTATTATTAGCCAGACGATAAAGCTTATCCGATTGGCAATAGCGGCTTGGGTACAGGTACGGTAAGATGTGAGGTTCCATTTGAGCAATCGGCACATCTGTGAGAACTTCAAAATCTATCAGTTCAAATGCAGTATCTACGATGGCTGAATATTCGATATTTAAAACACATGGCTCAGGGATTTCCAGGCGCATAAAACGGTTCTCGCCGTGGTCCGATATGAGCTCTTCAGCCTTTATATACGGAGTTGTCGCAAACATTTCCTCAACGATGGTTTGGTGTTGTGTTTGAAGCGCATGGATGTTTAAAATCAGAGTGCTATCATTAAGCACTTCATATGCCATATTGCTGGAAACTTTGAATCTCATAAAGGTGGTTTAACAGAGTCAATGTTCTTAACAGGCAATTTATTAAAAGCAACATCCATCCAGTCTTCCGGAATATTGGTTAGAGCATTTTTAAGTTCTTCTGCCCATTGAGTTGATATTTGCCGCAGGTCTTTTTCCTCATATCGATGTTCGATCATGCCGTAAGTGTCTGTTTTATACAATACCACATCTATAGGAAAGTCTACATCATTTGCACTGGCCCGGGTGGAATCGAATGACAAAAAACCTGTTTTCAATGCAAGCTTTAAACTTGAGTTGCCATCCAGGGTGCGTTGCAAAATAGGCTTTCCATTACCGCTATTTCCAATGATTACGAAAGGTGCACCCTGGTCTAATTCTACCCAATTACCTTCGGGGTACAATAGAAACAGTTTGTGTTCCTCATCATCTTTAAGTTGGCCGCCAATTATTGTATTTAAATTAAATTTAAAGCCCGACTTTTCCAGATGGGCCCTGTCCTCTTCGGCGACGCGGCGTACCTGTTCGCCAAAAGCATTTACAGCCTTATAAAGCTTGTTATGTTCAACCCCCTCTTCAACCAGTTCGCGGAAGTACAGAATAGCTTTATCTCTTACAGAGCGTAAGCCGCTGGTCATGATAAAAAGGGAATAATGATCTTTTTGTTCAATCAATATTTTCTTTTTCATGGTCGTATCGGTGCCTGAAGTAATGCGGGTATCGGCTATCGCGACCAATCCTTCTTTCACTTTTATAGCTAAACAGTAAGTCATATTGTTATCTATATTAAAGGTAGCAAGGTAGGTATTTAAAAAACAGATTTTAAATTAGTAAAGATAGCTGGCATAGAAAGCCACTTGCTTTTAAAGATAAATTTTTAATACCTTTAGGTAATATATAAACCTGTTACATCGTTTAGATGAAAAATAATATTTCCGGAAAATGGAACCTTAGTAAGAAATGGCCGTATATACGTGATATGAAAAACACGTCTGGAAAAGAAAATATTAGCGTAGTTAGTCAAGCATCGAATAGTTTTTTCTCGCGGTTCCTTACCGTTTCGGTTCTGGTAGCCGGTAATTTGTTCGTTTGTCTGCTTTTTTTGTTGCTCTATCTGATTATTAAATAAATTAATCGCATCGCCTTTTTCTGTTGTTAAGCCGGGATAAACGTACCTGGGTCTTTTCCTGATCTCCATATTTATACATCTTTCGTCGGTGCAAAACACTGAAAAATAGCCAACCCTTCTAATTTTATACGAATATCCCTCTCAAAGCAGGATTAATTTTCAAACTTTAAGATTATATTTGCCAGCAAAATCATTTTTTATACACTAATGAGAGAAATACAGTTCAGAGAAGCCCTTCGTGAGGCATTAAACGAAGAAATGCGCAAAGATGATAAGATCTTTTTGATGGGTGAAGAAGTTGCTGAATATAACGGGGCTTACAAAGTTAGTCAGGGGATGCTTGAAGAATTTGGCGCAAAACGTGTAATTGATACTCCTATTGCCGAGCTAGGTTTCGCTGGTATTGGTGCGGGAGCTGCAATGAATGGTTTAAAGCCAATTATTGAGTTCATGACCTTTAACTTTTCTCTGGTAGCAATTGACCAGGTAATTAATGGTGCTGCCAAAGTACTTTCAATGAGCGGCGGCCAGTTTGGATGCCCAATAGTATTTCGTGGTCCTACTGGAAATGCAGGTCAGCTGGGTGCCCAACATTCACAAAATTTTGAGAACTGGTATGCAAATACTCCAGGGTTGAAAGTTGTGGTTCCGTCAACTCCTTATGAAGCAAAAGGCTTGTTAAAGCAATCTATTATAGATCCGGATCCGGTTATTTTTATGGAATCTGAGGTTATGTACGGCGATAAAGGTCTCGTTCCTGAAGAAGAATATTACATTGAACTTGGTAAAGCCAACATAGTTAAAGAAGGTACTGATGTTACTATCGTAACCTTTGGTAAAATGCTTTCAAGAGTTGTTAATCCAGCGGTTGAAGAGTTGACTAAAGAAGGTATCAATGCTGAAGTGATTGATCTTCGTACCGTGCGCCCTATTGATTACGATACAATTATTAATTCTGTTAAGAAGACGAACAGACTGGTTATTGTAGAGGAAGCATGGCCATTGGGTTCAATTGCTACCGAAATTACATTTAAAGTACAAAAAGACGCCTTTGATTATCTGGACGCACCGGTTGTACGTGTAGTTTCTGCTGATACCCCACTTCCATATGCTCCAACATTAATTAAAGAAGCTTTGCCAAATGCAGAGCGGGTTGTTAGAGCTGTGAAGAATGTTTTGTACGTAGAAAAATAGTGACGAGTTTTATATACTGCTTATATAAGCAGTAACATATTAAAGAAAGGTCAACCATAACGAATGGTTGACCTTTCTTTTTATTAGGTGTCCAGACTTATCTGACGTTTTATACTTTCTTCAAGCGAAATAAATGTTTCGGTGCGTTGGATGCCTTCAATGGCCTGTATGCTGTCGTTTAGCACCTCTCTTAAATGATTGGTATCTCTGCAGATTATTTTAGCAAACATACTGTAGGCTCCGGTACAATAATGCAGTTCCACAATTTCTTTTACCTTCTTCAGCTTCTCAACAGCATCCTTATAAATGGATCCTTTTTCAAGGAATATTCCGAGGAAGGCACATACGTCGTATCCAATTTTTTGCGCATCAATTAATAAGTTAGAACCTTTAATGATACCCAAATCTTGCATCTTCTTCATTCTGACATGTATCGTACCACCAGAAACTATCAAACGCTTGGCAATCTCGGTATAAGGAATCGTTGCATCTTCCATTAGCAGCGAAAGAATCTGCATATCCAGATTATCAATTTCTAAATTTGGGCTTCTTTTTTCCATTGAAATTTTAAAAGATATTAATTAAGCATCTAAGTAAATAAAAAGTTAACAAAAATTAAAATAAAATGTTGGAATATTTGCAACAAATATGCTTTTTATTTTAAATTTGTGTTAGGCAATTCAAAAAAAATTGCTAAAACACTGTAGGGTGGTGAAACAGGCAGACACACCTCCTTGTCTCGGTGGCGGAGAATCTGGGAAAGCCAGCAACGGTTCAACCACTCCTTGAAGGTTCGATTCCTTCCCCTACAGCTCCTTTTCATTTTAAAAATTTAGGTTTATAATTGGTTAGTTTTAAGCTCCTGCTCAACAGGGGCTTTCTTTTTGAGGTCGTGAACCGCGGATCATGAAAAAAGATTGGGTGAATCTTTCAATGCAAAAGTAAAAGCATTCAGAGCTACTTCAAGAGGTGTAAGAGATACAGAATTCTTCTTGTTCAGGCTAGCTAAAATTTATGCTTAAATCTATTGGGGGGGGGGGGGGGGGGGGGGGGG
>CBFGOI010000013.1:0-65648 GCA_965650335.1 uncultured Pedobacter sp.
CCTATTTTAATATTTATCCTGCTAACGAAGCTGCTATTGCCACGAATATCGCATCAGGAACAGCCAATTTAGATATTGCTTCGAATTTCACAGCACAAGGCTTTCCAGCGTTGGATTACCTCATTAACGGGTTAGGAGGCACGGACGCTACGATTGTATCCTTCTATACTACCGACGCTGATGCAATCAAGCGCAAAGCCTATCTAAAAAGTATTGTTAGTAAAATGAATTCCGTGTTCACAACGGTTCATTCGGAGTGGAATGGTGCCTACAAGGAAACATTCATCAATAAAACAGGTACCGACGCATCTTCTTCAATTTCTATGATGGTGAATGGATATGTTCGTAATTATGAGCGTACCATCCGGTCTGGGAAGTTTGGAATTCCTTCGGGTGTAATGTTAAACGGAACGGTCTCTCCTCAAAATGTTGAAGCTTTTTATAAAAAAGATATTTCGTTAACACTTGCCAAAACAGCCCATCAGGCTTCAGTAGACTTCTTTAATGGTAAAAGTGTGAAAACGGGTGTCGAAGGACCTTCGCTGAAAACGTATTTAACAGCACTAAATAGTCAAAGTGCTTTACCACAAGCTATAATGGATCAGTTTAATGCAACTACCTTAAAGCTTAACGCGATTCAAACAGAAAATCTGAGCAGTGTAGTGCAAAATAATAATCAGCAGATGATTGATGTTTATAATGAAATGCAAAAGTCCGTCAAGCTATTAAAAGTAGATATGACTTCGGCAATCAGCATTACTATCACCTACACTGATAATGATGGCGACTAAATAGCTATTCAGCAATTTCATGAATAATTATTTTCAGAAATTAACACATGCAGCCCCTTTAGCTGTTTTTCGAATAATATTGGGGATGATGCTTTTTTTAAGCATCGTTCGTTTTTGGAGTAAAGGCTGGATTTACGACCTTTATATTGCTCCGGCTCACTACTTTCCCTTTTATGGTTTTGAATTTATAAAACCTCTTGGAAATAATACCTATCTTCTTTTTGCTTTTTGTGCCATTTGCGCTTTGCTGGTTTGCATTGGCTTATTTTATCGCATAGCCATAAGCGGATTATTTTTGTCTTTTACCTATATCGAACTGATAGATAAAAGCACCTATCTCAACCACTACTATTTTATCAGTATGGTTCTGCTGTTGATGATGTTTTTGCCCGCTAACCGATATTTTTCGGTAGATGCGGCAAGGAACCGAAATCTTTTGGCCGACCAGATTCCTAAATGGTGCCTTGATAGTTTAAGGCTGCTGGTTTTCATTTTATATTTCTATGCTGGCTTGGCCAAGATCAACAGCGACTGGCTCTTACATGCTTTACCTTTAAAGATATGGCTGCCCGCCCGGAATGATATGCCCGTTATTGGGTTCCTTTTCAATTATACATGGATAGCGTATTTCTTTAGTTGGTTTGGCTGCATTTACGATCTTAGTATTGGATTGTTTCTATGGACCCGCAAGACCCGCCTGGTCGCATATATTACAGTGATCTTATTTCATGGGTTAACCGCTATGCTTTTCCCGATAGGTATGTTTCCTTACATTATGATCGTAACCGCTTTGATCTTCTTTTCGGACGACTTTCATAAAAGCTTAATAAGTAAAGCCAACTTTCTGTTAAAATCTGGCACTGATTTTATAGTACCCCAAAAGGTTTTCCGTTTTAAAAAGCTGAATCAGGATATTCTATTGGCTGGGTTGGTAATCTTCTTTTCCATTCAGCTTTTGATGCCATTTCGTTATTTATTATATCCCGGAGAGTTATTCTGGACCGAAGAGGGCTATCGTTTTTCCTGGCGGGTAATGTTAATGGAAAAAGCGGGTTATGCTCAGTTTACCGTAAAAGATGCATCGGGCAGGCGAACCATTGTAAACAACAACGATTTTTTAACACCTTTGCAGGAGAAAATGATGGCAGCGCAACCTGATATGATCTTGCAATACGCTCATTTATTGCGCGATCATTATGCAAAAAAAGGCTTTGATTCGCCGCAAGTATATGTTGATTCTTATGTTACGCTAAACGGTCGCAGGGGCCGCGTATTTATTTCTCCTGATACTGATCTAGCAAAAGAAAGAGAGTCTTTTAAACATAAATCCTGGATATTACCCCTTAACGATGAAATTAAAGGTTTTTAGTGCTGTTTTTTTTTGTTTTATTGCTTTCACATCAGCTGCCCAATATAGAATATCAGGTAGGGTTTTGTCCTCCGCTGATAGCTTAGCTGTTGTTGGATGCACTGTTTTGCTTGATGATAATAAAAGCATAGCGATAACAAATGATAAAGGGGAGTTCGTTTTCGAAAATCGCGCAGCCGGAAATTATACCCTGCTTACCGCTTGCATAGGTTATAACAAGGAAACTTTTTCAGTAGCGGTTGCGGATGCAGACGTATCCATTGTTCTTCATTTAAGTTCGGGAAAAATGCTTTCGGAGGTAGCGATAAAAGATAAAAGGAACAATTTCGGCTTTTCACATCTGAAGGCGGTTGAAAATCTGGGAATTTATGAAGGCAAGAAATCCGAAGTTATTATCCCAGATCAACTCGTAGCAAATTTGGCAACAAATAATGCCAGGCAAGTTTATTCGAGAGTAGCCGGACTGAACATTTGGGAAAATGATGGTGCCGGTTTACAATTAAGTATCGGTGGCAGGGGACTTGATCCTAACCGGACATCGAATTTTAATGTGAGGCAAAATGGCTACGACATTAGTGCCGATGCCTTAGGTTATCCCGAAAGCTATTATACGCCTCCGATCGAAGCGGTAGGGCAAATTCAAATTGTACGGGGAGCGGCATCTTTACAGTATGGAACTCAATTCGGCGGACTAATCAATTTTATAATCAGAAAGCCGGTTACGGATAAAAAGCTTGAGCTAACGGCCCGTCAAAGCGTGGGCTCGTATGGCTTTTATAATGCTTTCACAAGTGCAAGTGGAACAGTGAATAAACTTAGCTATTACAGCTATTTTCAATATAAAAAGGGGAATGGCTGGAGACCCAATTCTGATTTTGATAGCTATACCGGCTATGCGAATGTAAATTATCAGCTAACCGAAAAAACAAAAGCCGGTATCGATTTTACCCATATGGATTACCTGGCTCATCAGCCGGGTGGTTTGACCGATGAGATGTTTGCAGAAGATCCCTTGCAAAGCAACAGGGAACGCAACTGGTTTAAAGTTAACTGGAATCTCTTTGCGTTGAATATCGATCACAAATTCAACACTCAAAACGAATTTAACCTGCGTGTGTTCGGCTTGTCGGCCTCCAGGTATACGGTAGGTTTCAGACCCAACCGAGTGGCGAATCCTGATGATAATAGTGAGAGAGATTTGATTAAAGGAGATTTTGAAAATTGGGGTGCTGAAGCACGATACCTTAAAAGATATTCGATAAAGAACGTTAATTCCATTCTCTTGGTCGGAAGCCGCTATTATCATGGTTTTAATCATAGTGTGCAGGGATTTGGCAGTAAGGGAAGGGATGCAGATTTCAACTACCTCAATCCGGAGGAGCTGACATTAAACGATTATAGATTTCCAAACAGAAATGTATCACTCTTTGCGGAAAATATTTTTTGGTTGAGTCCGAAATTTTCACTTGTGCCGGGTTTGAGATATGAGATTATTAATACTAAAGCTAACGGTTTCTATGCTGCAAGAAAACCCTCGCTCGATGAGAGCAGCATTGAATTAGGTGCCAAAACTCAGGAGCACCGTCAAAGCAAACGAAATTTTTTAATAGCTGGGCTCGGTGTAAGTTATAAACCCAGCAACAGAGTAAATATTTACGGAAATCTTTCTCAGAATTATCGTTCAATTACATTTAGTGATATACGGATTGCTAATCCTTCCGCTGTTATCGATCCGAATATGACGGATGAGAAAGGGTATTCATTGGATTTAGGAATCAGGAGCGAAGGCAGATCCTTTTATAGCTATGATGTGAGTGCTTTTTATCTCAATTATAATAACAGGATAGGAGAATACCAGATAAGTCAAGGATCGATGGTTCTCAGGAAACGGACAAATATCGGACAGGCTGTAATTACCGGCATTGAGTCGTATGCTGAAGCTGATCTGTTAAAAATTATGCATCCGCCAACTAAATTCAGTGGCGTGTTCTTTGCAAATGCTGCCTTTATAAAATCAGAATACAAGGAAAGCGTAGATCAAAGTATCGAAGGGAATGAAGTCGAATTTGTTCCCGGTTTAAATTTGAAAGGCGGACTTAGGCTTGGATATAAAAAGATGAAAGCTTCCTTTCAATACAGTTATATTTCCGACCAGTTTTCTGATGCTACCAATGCGATTGATGGAGGTTTTGCAGGGATTGTTGGTCTTATTCCTTCTTATTCCATTATGGACGCAGGAATTTCCTATGAATTTAAGAGATTCAGAATAGAGGGCAATGTTAATAATTTAATGAACCAGTATTATTTTACCCGCCGGGCTACAGGTTACCCCGGACCCGGAATTATTCCGTCGGACAATCGTACGTTTTATTTGACTTTGCAGGTTAAGTTATAACCTAACCTGGTTATTCTGAAATTATTTCAGTGCCTGGCAGGTGCGAGATGCTGAAACGCCAACCGCAGCCGGCATTTCAGCATAATAAAAGTGATTGGGCAAACCAGTTTCAGGTATTCTCTTTAATCCTATATTTTAATGATAGAATGTGGCTCGTCCCAAACCGGGTTTACCGTTATTATGAATGTAGACGACACGTTCAAATTCCCTGTTAGAATGGTCTTCTTGTTTTGAAAGAAGGTTACATTATTGATCACTTTCTGAGTAACTAGCTCGTTTTGCGTATTGAAGCCTTTGATGGTGATCAATTGCGGACGAGTAACGTTAAAAACGTGCATTAAAAACTTTTTGTTCGGTTGGCCACGGTCGCTGTCGGTGACAGTAAACTCTTTTGTTTTAATCAGTGTTGAACTTCTTACGCCAGTGTTTACCTGATACGTATTCTGATCATACTCAACAGAAATAGTGATTTTGGCAACCTCTGCCGGTACACCCGCTTCTAAATTCAATTCAAGGGCACCAACTATTCTGTCTAATCGCACGGTTTCGATGAAAGGATCGGTTCCAACCGTTATACTTATTTTTTTCAGAAAGGTATCTTCCCATGCTCTGCTGATCCGTTGCACGCGGACGTCATTCACCCAGTCGAACCCCGGGTCGTGCCCAAAAATTAAAGCGGATGCCAGAGAATTGTACTGGTAGCCGATAACATCCTTTGAGGCAACAAAGAGTACGGTGTAATTGCCCGGTTCTAACCTGTCGGTAATTGTGCCGAATGTAGGAGAACTTGATGTTTGATCTTTAGAGCTAACTAAGGTTCCGGAAGAGTTATAAACTCGGTAGATTAAATAATCTGCGTAGTTTTTTAAGGTATCTCCAATATCCGAAATGGAGCTGCCGGATTTGCCCATCGGTACTACGGTTTGACTAAAGTCAGCAACAGTGAAAGTGGTTTGTGTTTTTGGAGATTCAGGTGTAGCATGCTGGCTTTTTTTGCACGCAGAAGTTAGTGCTACACAAATAGCAAGGGTACATAATAAGGTTTTCATAGATAAGATTTTTGGTAAATGTATTAGGATAACTAACAGGTTTTCAATCGGTTTTAAGGAAAAATACAAAAAGGAGAGTTTGTTTTTTACTTAGAAAAGTGTGGGAGGTTCTATTAAGACATTAAGGAGCTCGATTGAGTAGTAAACTCCTTCCTGGAGAATTTTAGATTTTAATTTATGGGAGTTTCCTGTTTACTTAATAAAGCTAACAAACTGTCTTTGGTAAATGACTTTCCAATTTCTGCTTCTGTGTTGATCAAATCATTAAACAGGTCCGTTTTACTTGCCTGCATATTCATGATCTTTTCTTCTATCGTTCCGGTGCAGATTAATCGTACTGCCACAACATTCTTTTTCTGTCCGATACGATAAATCCGGTCGATCGCCTGGTTTTCTACGGCAGGGTTCCACCAAGGGTCTACCAGGTAAACATAATCGGCCTGAGTTAAATTTAATCCTGTGCCGCCCGCTTTTAGACTGATGAGGAAAACACGCTTTTGGGGATCGTTCTGGAACTCTGTAACCACCTGATTCCTGTTCTTTGTGCTGCCTGTAAGGTAAGAGAACTGGATGCCTTTTTCTTGTAGTTCTTTCTTTATCAGATCTAACATGGAAACAAATTGCGAAAAAATCAGGATTTTATGTTGAGCTGATTTACCTGAAATCTGCTCCATCAAGGTGTCAATCTTAGCAGACGCTTTTTCATTTATCTCATCATCATTAAGCAGCAAAGGCGAATTGCAGATTTGTCGCAATCGCGTTAAGCCTTTTAAAACATGAGCCGAACTTTTTGGGATCTCATCATTCGTTTTGCTGCAAATAAACTCTCTGAATTCTTTTTCAAAAGCGTCGTAAATTTTCTGCTGGGCGGTTCCCATTTCGCAGTACACAACCATTTCTGTTTTCTCCGGAAGCTCTTTTACAACCTGACTCTTCGTTCGCCGGAGTATAAATGGTTTGATTTTGTTTTGAAGTTCCCTGGCTCTTTTGCTTTCCTTAAATGTATCGATCGGAATCGAATAAATCTCTTTAAAGTATTGTTTGCTGCCTAGTAAACCCGGACAGGCAAAAGAAAGTTGTCCGTATAAATCGAAGGTGTTGTTTTCGATTGGGGTACCTGTAATAGCAATTTTGTTTCTTGATTTTAACAGACAGGCGGCCTTATATCTCTGCGAATCCGGATTTTTGATGTTCTGAGATTCGTCGAGGAAAATATAATTGAATTCATATTTCTTTAAAAAACGGATATCAGAAAGCAATGTTCCGTAGGAGGTAAGAATCAACTCATAGTCCTTAAACAAATTCATATCGGCCGACCGCGCAGCTCCATATAAAGTATAGATCTTTAGCGATGGGGCGAACTTCTCAACTTCGGCTTGCCAGTTAAATATCAGCGAAGTTGGAACTACCAATAAATTAGTATTATGTGCTCTTTTGTTGCGTTGAGATAATATAAAGGCGATAATTTGAAGTGATTTTCCCAAACCCATGTCATCCGCAAGGCAGCCTCCGAGATTGAAATCGTCTAAAAAGTTGAGCCAGTTTAGTCCCTGCTTTTGATAATCGCGGAGGGTGGCGTTCAGTTCTGCGGGGATAACTACATTCTCAATAGATTCAAAATTATAGAGCTTATCATTCAGCAGGGTCAATTCTTTTTTCACTTGACTATCAATTGTGTCATCTTCAAACATCTGAGTCAGGACATTGAAATTGCTTTTAGCAATCTTTAAACTGTCGTCTTCAATTTCTCCTGTGCTGAAATACTCTGCAAATTTTTCAATCCACTCTCGTGGGAGAATGCCCAATGTTCCATCGTCAAGCGAAATGTATTTGCTTTTATTGCGAATAGCTTTGTTGATTTGAGATAAAGCCGCTTTTTTCTTTCCATAGCGCACATCAATATCCGCATTGAACCAGTCTATTCCGCTTAATAAACGCACGGTGATCTTTGCCGGATTCGGGTTAAGCTTATTCTCTTTTAATTTATTGAACCCTAAAATGCTAATGCCATGATTGCGCCACTCTTCGAAAGTCTTCAGAAACCAATCTTCATCTAAAAAATGCTTTTTATGCAAATAAAAATAGGGCAGGCCTTCCTCCATTTGCTCATCGAAATGCGGATGCTGCCTCAATATCAGAGCGGTGAAGTTTATTTCCGCTTCCTTGTCGCGGTTGATCCTGAAGCCCGTTTTTATTCCTTTGGGATAGATCTGCTTTTTGCTGAGTATTGAAATCTCGTTAGAGCCATATTTCATAACCGGATCGAGTTCAACAAACGGATCGGAATCTTTCAGATAGATCATTCGTTGCACAGGCTGATCTAATTTGTTTTCTACAATCTGCTGAGCTGTAGCAGGCGGCAAATACGTGTAATTAATCTCGGTATCGTTTTCAAGTTTTGCCAAAACACTTTCTCTGAACTCCTCGTATTTCGAATGATGTATCAGAAGCTGGTTGTTGTGTTCCTTAAAAAATTCGATCGTGTTAAGCAGTTTTATGTTTCCGGCTAAATGAATAGTGTTGTTTATCTCTAAAAAATACTCGTATTTAATGCTTATTTCAGCAAGGGAATACTTGATGTTTTGAATATCGATAACGGCATTTACTTCATAAAACACTTCTTTTTTTACCACCGAAAGTTCAAGGTTGTGAACGGTATTGCCGGGAATCAAAGGAACTAAAGAAGCCGCTACGACATTCTCCGCTGTTTCTGCCGAATGTTTATATAGTTTCAATCCAAAAGGATTTTTAAGGACCGCTTTTAGTCCTTCTATCGCTGTCGCGGATCTCTCCTTAGCCGTTGTGCTTTGAAATTGCTTAATTCCGAAATAAAATTTTGATTCAGCAGGATTTTCCGTATCCCAGATTTTTTCCGAAACATCAATTCCAGTTAATGGATTTTTAGGTTTGCCGCTCTGCGTGGTGTCCGATTCGAAAAGTTCCAACTGTAAATGCCTGTAATATTTATGCTGTTTAAATACAATAAATGTTTCTTTGCCGGGATGCTGACTTTGTTTAGCTACACGCGCTGTTTGGATGAGTTTCTCTGCGGGCTGGTAAGAATCGGTTTTCGACATCGGAAATAAGCTGGCCGATACAGGTTTTATATTAGTTGTTTTGTTACCGTAGTTTAGCGTAAAATATTCTTCCAGATTTTGCTCATTCTGCAACCCATATGGCTCAGCAAATTTTTTTATTTTATCGGTTCTTAATGCCTCGTCAAAAAAGATACATAATTCGGGACGTTTAAAAATGTTGTATAGTGCCCGAGATTGGTGAGGACATAATTTATTGCTTACCCAATGGCAGGGGCAGGAGAGAAGCAAGCTGTCGTTCTGCAATATTACCCAGGTTGATATAACGCGAATGTTATCCGGAACAATGAATAACGCGGAATTGATCTCGATACTTTCAAGATTCAAATCCAGAAAGCCTTTTTCATCAGGATGAAAGCTCTGGGCGCTATGCGCCTGGATAAATACTTCGTTTAACCTCGCAAAACTAAAGTTCGGAATGGAATAATTGTAATTGCGGGAATTTTCAGGAAGAGCACTTATCTCCATATTGTTCAAATATGCACCAGCAATTTGAGATTAAGGAATAAAAATTAAATAATGATGATGAGATGAGGCGGGTAACGAATAACTGTTTTCTAGCTCCTGTTAATGTCGATCAGTCACAAAGAAGCTAGCTCAGCCCCTTTTTTTAAGCATTCCAGGTTTCATTCTCTATCTTTGGCAAATGGAACTTTCTGTGGTTTTCATCAAAAGAAATTTCTTTAAATGAAACTTACAAGTTTATTAAACACAAGCCGATATTAATATTTGCATGATCTATCTCACATGTTTTCAATGAACAAACTTTATATATTCTTTGTCGCCCTTATATTTTCATCATCCGCCTTTGCACAAAACAGTTTCACAGCCATTGTCAAAGATTCAAAATCTTTAGAGCCGATAATTGGCGCAACAGTGATTTTTACCGATATAAAGCAGAGTTCCGTTACCGACGCTGAGGGCCGCGTAAGTATACCTAATGTACAAGATGGAAGACATATTCTTGAAATTCGGTATTTAGGATATCAAACCAAGCGAGATACTATCATTTTTCCTTTATCATCTAATATCCAGCCGACCTACCTTTTAGAAAGTACCGAAAACGAAGAATTAGACGAGGTAGTGATTTCATCTACCCGGAGTACTCGCACGATTGCAAATATACCCACACGTATGGAGGTAATTGCCGGGGAAGAGTTGGACGAAAAGGGCAATATGAAGCCGGGTGATATCCGCATGATCCTCAATGAAAGTACTGGCATTCAAACACAGCAAACTTCTGCAACCAGTGCAAACGCTTCTATCCGGATTCAAGGCTTAGATGGACGCTATACACAAATTCTTAAAGATGGTTTTCCTCTTTTTTCTGGAGCCGCCAGCGGTTTAGGCTTGTTACAAACACCCCCACTGGATTTAAAACAGGTCGAAGTGATTAAAGGATCTGCCTCAACGCTTTATGGTGGAGGGGCGATCGCAGGCTTGGTGAACCTTATTAGTAAAACACCTGGAAAAGAACGGGAGCTTAATTTTCATTTAAATGGAACTTCGGCAGGTGGCTTAGACTTAAACGGGTTTTACGGACAACAGTTTAATAAAGCAGGTCTTACGGTATTTGCTTCCCGAAACAGCAATAAAGCTTATGCGCCAGGTTCGGTCGACTTTACTGCTATCCCAGAATTTGAACGTTTTACACTGAATCCCAAACTCTTTCTCAACTTTAATGAAAGATCTTCCCTGATTTTTGGGATTAACAGCAGCTTTGAGAACAGAACCGGAGGTGATCTTCATTATATCAAGGGAACCGGGGACGATACGCACAGCTTTTTTGAGCGAAATAATTCTGACCGATTGTCCAGTCAGTTTTCTTTCAAACACAAGATTGGTGAAAAGTCTGAAATGAATATCCGCAATAGCGTAAGCTATTTTAACAGGAAAATTTCCGGGCCTGCTTATGTATTCGATGGTACACAGTATGGAACGTTCAGCGAAGCGAACTTTGCAACTCAGAATGAAAATACCGAATGGGTAGCAGGTTTGAATTTATGGACCGACGAGTTTAAAGAGAATCTGTTGACCAGTGTTCCGCTAAGGGATTATAATCAAACAACAGCAGGTGCTTTTATTCAGAATAATATTCATGCCGCCGATTGGCTGGAACTGGAAACAGGACTGAGAGGGGATTATGTGGTGGACTATGGCTTTGCGCTACTCCCACGTATTTCGGCTTTGATTAAGATCAATCACAAATTAAATTCGCGGATTGGCGGAGGTTTGGGCTATAAGGCTCCAACCATTTTCACAGAGGAAAGCGAACGTATTCAGTATCAAAACGTTCTTCCGGTTACTTCTGATATTAATAAATTAGAACGCAGCTATGGGTTGAACTGGGATGTTAATTATCGAACAGCGATAAGCGATCAGGTGACTTTCAGCATCAACCATTTGTTCTTCTACACATTTTTAAACAATCCATTAACAATGGAGCAGGCTGGGGGAAATCAATATCGCTTTGTTAATCTGCCGGGTCATATAGACAGCAAAGGCATGGAAACCAATGTTAAGCTCTCTTACGAGGATTTTAAACTATTTGTCGGCTATAGCTTTACAGATACTAAAATTCATAACGAAGGAATGTTGACGGAAAATCCATTGACTGCAAAACATCGCCTTAATAATGTTCTGATGTATGAGGTGGAAGAAAAATGGAAGCTGGGTGCAGAGGCTTATTACTACGGTAAGCAAAGGTTAAATGATGCCAGTACCGGTAAGCCTTATTGGATTTTTGGTTTTATGGCAGAAAAGCTGTGGGAACGATTTTCATTGTACATCAATTTTGAAAACTTTACAGGTACCCGCCAGACACGTTTTGACACCATTTATACTGGTGATATTTCTAATCCTGTGTTCAGGGATATCTATGCACCGCTGGATGGTTTTGTAATTAATGGTGGCTTAAAATTAAGGTTGTGAATTCTTTGATGGCACTATAAAGAAATCTTTTTATCTGTTTTCTCCTGTTTAAAACGTTAATTTTAGATTATGAGCAAAGAATGTTGTGGACACGAGAGTAGTTTGTCTGACCCAAGGACAAATAATAAAGATCGCAAACCTGCATCTTCCCAGCATGGGCATTCACATTCTGATGGGGAGGGGCATGCTCAGGACCCGGCGGCAATTTCGAAAGAATCTTTTTGGCTGGAACATTCAAATCTGCTTTTCGCTTTACTCATTCTCATTGTTTTATTGCTGTTAGAATACGCTTTTGATATTAAACTGAGGGATCCGCTGGCACTGATAATAAATGTGTTTGCCTATTTACTGGCCGGATGGAGTGTTTTGGCATTGGCCTTTCGGAAAATAAAACGGGGAGATATTTTCAATGAGTTCGTACTGATGAGTGTAGCCACTTTGGGGGCATTTTTCATCGGCGAGTATTCTGAAGGTGTTGCCGTCATGGTATTTTATTCAATAGGCGAGTGGTTTCAGGAATCGGCAGTTCGCCGAGCGAAGGCTAGTATTAAGGCATTATTAGATATCCGCCCAGATCAGGTTACTGTGATTAGGAATGGGGTAGCAGAGGTAATCAAACCTTCGCGTGTTGAATTGGGAGAAACTATTCAAATAAAACCAGGTGAGAAAGTTGCTCTGGATGGTGATTTAGTTTCAGAATATTCGTCTTTCAATACCGCCGCATTAACCGGAGAAAGTATCCCCGATACAAAATATAAGGGTGATCAGATTCTTGCCGGAATGATTAACTTAAACACGCTTGCCGAAGTGAAGGTAAGAGCTCTTTTTAGAGACAGTAAACTTAGCAAGATATTGGAAATGGTGCAGGATGCGACCGCACGTAAATCCCAAACTCAGTTATTCATCTCCCGTTTTGCAAAAGTTTATACGCCAATCGTATTTTTCCTCGCTTTAGCGGTGGTGCTGCTTCCTTATCTTTTCGTGAGTAATTACGATTTTAACGAGTGGCTATACCGGGGACTTGTATTTCTCGTAATCAGTTGTCCGTGTGCCCTGGTCGTTTCTATCCCGCTAGGTTATTTTGGCGGTATTGGACTGGCTTCCAGAAATGGAATCCTGTTTAAAGGGGGAAACTTTTTGGATGTAATGAAGAAGGTGAATGTAGTGGTGATGGACAAAACAGGTACGCTTACAAAAGGCGACTTTAAAGTTCAGCATACCGTTGTTCAGGATTTCGATGAAAAAGAATTAATAAGAATTGCGGCAGCTCTTGAAAAAAATACAACGCACCCGGTAGGGAAAGCGATTGTTGACTACGCGGGTGATTCATTAGACAAGATCTCTGTGAGCAATGTTGAAGAAATTCCAGGGCATGGACTTAAGGGCATAGTCGATGGTAAAGAGGTGCTTGCCGGGAATTTGCAGCTGATGATGCAGTATAATATTGTTTATCCTGCAGAGATTAAGGAGGTAATTTATACCAAAGTAGTGATAGCTGTTGATGGTAAGTATGCAGGTTATATCACTATTGCCGACGAGATTAAAGAGGATTCGGCGCAAGCAGTTAAAGCTCTGCATAATCTGCACATTAAAACGGTGATGTTATCGGGCGATAAGCAATCGGTGGTAGATGATGTTGCTAAACAACTTGGTATTCATGAGGCCTTTGGAAACCTTCTTCCGGAAGAGAAAGTTGCAAAAATTCAGCAGCTAAAAGATCGGGGATTTCGTGTGGCTTTTGTTGGCGATGGTGTGAATGATGCACCAGTAATTGCTTTAGCGGATGTAGGAATTGCTATGGGCGGACTGGGAAGTGATGCCTCTATAGAAACCGCGGATGTGGTTATTCAGAATGATCAGCCCCTAAGAATAGTTTCTGCTATTAAAGCCGGAAAGATTACCGGAAATATCGTGTGGCAAAACATTTTCATGGCAATGTCTGTGAAAATTATAGTTTTAGCTTTAGGTGCCGGGGGTATTGCCAACTTGTGGGAAGCTGTAATAGCCGATGTGGGTGTAGCACTTTTAGCTATTTTAAATGCGGTTCGAATTCAGAGGATGAATCTTTGATTTGTTTTTTATAATCCGACATTCTGAAAAGTATGATCAGTGCGGATAGCATTGTTAAAGCGCCGATGAAAATAATAGAAGCATTTATATTGAATATATCAGCAATAATGCCAGTTAAAATAGCACCGATGGCATAACCCAGGTCACGCCACAAACGAAATGTTCCAATGCTTTTTGCTCTGTCTGCCGGATGTGTATTCTCTGCAATGCTGGCCAAAAACGTAGGGTAAACCATGGCAGTTCCGATACCCAAAGCGGCCGACAACGCGATATAATTTGTTAAAGAACTCGCCCAAATAAGCAAGATCAAGGCAATCCCTTGTACTAGCATTCCCCAGAAAAGCATTAGTTTTTTTGAATAGATATCCGCCAGCTTTCCGGTAAATAACTGGCCAATTCCCCAGATTCCCGGGTAAACGGCTGTGATGATCCCTATTTCCTGTAAAGTGAATCCCTTAGTGGCCAGGAGTATCGGAAATAATCCCCAAGCCATTCCGTCATTCAAATTATTTATTAAGCCTGCCTGCGTTACCGAACCTAAGTTTTTATGCCGCCAAGTGGTGTCAATAAAGATGTTTCTTAGCTTTGAAACGCGGCTCGTTTCGCCTTCTTTGCTGCTATGATGTTTTGTATCTTTAACAAATAACCAGCTGCTCATTAATCCCAGAAACACAAGTCCGATTCCCAAATAAAAAGGATAGGGGCGTAGTCCATATTCTGTAGCTATCCAGCCCGTTGCGAATCCGATTAAAGCAACCGAAATGTAACCGGCAAATTCATTTAATCCCATTGCGAAGCCGCGGTTCTTCTCGCCGACGAGATCTATTTTCATTACGACCGTACTCGACCAGGTTAAGCCCTGATTTATGCCGAGTAGGATATTCGCTGCAATTATCCAGTTCCAGCCTGGTGCATACATCAGCAAAAGCGGAACCGGAATTCCTATTAGCCATCCGATAACCAACAGGTTTTTCCTGCCTATTTTATTTGCAAGGGCCCCAGTAAAGTAATTGGTTAGGGCTTTTGTAATTCCGAATACCACAATAAAAGAAAGAATAGCTGTTTTTGCGGCGAGATGAAATTCTACTTCGGCAATGCGAGGTAAAATGGAGCGCTCTAATCCCACCATGCCGCCAACAAATGCGTTGATGATCACCAGTAAGGTAAACTGTTTCCAGTTTTCTTTTAAGCCGAGTTTAACTTTATTCATTAATTAAATCTTTTTGTCATTATTTCTGTCCGTTTGTTAGAAATGGCACAACGATTTGCACCAGTCTTCACATCCTGCGGATTGATGCTCTTGATCGCTAATAAAATCATCTTTACCACTTTTAAGAGGCTAGGTAGCGTAGGCGGAAATTTACTTAATATCGTTTTAATAAAGTCTGCCCTTGATAAATTTAATGCGCCAACACTTTCTTTAACCTCTTTAACAGGACTATACAATTAATTAGTTGAATAGAGTAGCCTATTAACAATGAAATTATAGATAGAAACAATCAACTTTTTCAATTGTAACAGATATACAGCTATTTATCCATCTATAAAAAAATTATTATGACACATCAGCAATTTCAAAAATGTATCGAGGCCTGTTTAACATGCGCTGCAGCGTGCAATCATTGTGCAACTTCTTGTTTGCAGGAAGATGACGTGAAAATGATGACCCGCTGTATTCAATTAGATCTGGAGTGCTCAGCTATTTGTCGTTCAGCAGCAGAGCTGATGAGCTTGGGAAGCGAATTCAGCGCGAAACTATGTCAGATCTGTGCCGAAATCTGCAGAGCTTGCGGCGATGAATGTGCCAATCATGAAATGCAGCACTGTCAGGAATGTGCGGAAGCTTGCCGGACTTGTGCAGAAGTTTGCGAGGAAATGGCTGTCGCTATTTAATCGGAATGTTTTGAAAGCAGCTGTCTTCGGAGGCAGCTGCTTGGTTTTACATTATCAATGTAGCTCATTGTGAGTGGCAAAGCGGGGCCGTTAAAACATCAACCATGGAACATACACAGCACCAGCATATCGATCACGTTCATCATCATGAAAAAGGTGAATCAACATCACCGGAAGGAAACTTAAAATCTCCGGAAAATCATTCATCTCATGATGAGCATATGGGGCATCATACAGAAGATTTTTTAAAGCGGTTCTGGGTGTGTCTGATTTTAACGATTCCCGTTATTCTCCTTTCGGAAATGGTTCAGCATTGGTTCGGCTATCAGTTCACTTTCCCTGGTGCCAGGTTTACATTATTCGGCTTCAGTCTGATTGTTTTCTTGTACGGAGGCAAGCCCTTTTTGCAGGGAATGTTAAGAGAGTTAAAGAGAGCCGATCCGGGTATGATGACTCTGATTGGAATTGCAATTCTCGTTGCATTCATCTATAGTACGGCTGTAATTTTCGGACTGAGGGGAATGGATTTCTTTTGGGAGCTTGCCACTTTGATTGACATTATGCTTTTGGGGCATTACTTCGAAATGCGTTCCCAAATGGCTGCCTCTCGGGCGCTCGAGTCTTTGGTCGCTTTGCTTCCTTCAAATGTACATGTCGAGCGAAATAATATTGTTGTGGATATCCCGCTTACTGATCTTAAAAAGGGCGATACCATTTTGGTTAAGCCGGGAGAAAAAATACCAGCCGATGGAAAGATCGTAGATGGCCGTTCTTCTATTAACGAAAGTATGCTTACCGGCGAAAGTGTTCCGGTAAAAAAGCAGAAAGATGATTCAATTATAGGCGGATCGATCAATGAAGATGGCTCTATTAAAGCAATAGTAACCGGAACCGGTAAAGAAAGCTATCTGAAACTCAGAATTTAGCAAACAAAGTAGCGAAGTGGCTTACTTATATTTCACTAATTGTTGGCATATCAACCTTTATTTATTGGTTTAGTTTGGAGGGTAACTTAGCCTTTGCTTTAGAGAGGATGGTTACCGTTATGGTTACCTCTTGTCCACATGCTCTTGGAGTAGCCATTCCGCTCGTCGTGGCTATTTCTACATCTCAGGCGGCTATACACGGACTTTTAATCAGAAACAGAACCGCTTTTGAAAATAGCAGAAAACTTAGTCTCATCATCTTTGATAAAACGGGAACTTTAACTGAAGGATCGCATAAAGTACAACAGATCATCCCGACCGACAATCAATATACTGAAGATGATATTATTCAATTTGCTGCCGCAATACAACAACATTCTGAACATTACATAGCAAGGGGAATGATGAAGGCTTTGAGAGAAAAAGGACTGGAGCTTTATCCCTCAGAAGATTTTCAATATGTTGCAGGGGTTGGGGTATCCGCAAAAGTTAAAGGTAAAAAGGTTATGGCAGCTGGTCCCAATTACTTTAAAAGCGGGAATCAGGCGGTTCCCTCCATTCCCACACAGATCAATCAAGCTCTGGAAACTGTTAACTTTTTAATTGTCGACGGAAAAACAGCGGGGATAATTACTCTGGCAGATACCATTCGTTCTACCTCAAAAGCTGCTATTACCGAGCTCAAGAAAATGGGAATAAAGTCGTATTTGCTTACGGGAGATAATGAACATGTTGCCGAATCTGTAGCGAATAATTTAGGGATGGATGGTTTTTTTGCCAACGTTTTACCTGAACAGAAACAGCAAAAGGTAAAAGAGCTCCAGGGAAAGAATGAAACAGTGGCAATGACTGGTGATGGGGTGAATGACGCCCCTGCTTTGGCCCAAGCGGATGTAGGCATTGCCGTTGGATCGGGAACCGACGTTGCTGCAGAAACAGCGGATATCATCCTGGTAAACATCGATCCGCAGGATGTTGTAAACATGATACGGTTTGGCAGGGTGACCTACAGAAAAATGATTCAGAACCTGGTATGGGCGGTTGGGTATAATGTTATCGCGATCCCATTAGCTGCCGGGATTTTATACCCAAGCTTTATACTTAGCCCGGCGCTGGGTGCCGTTTTAATGAGTGCGAGTACCATTATTGTTGCGGCAAACGCGCAGTTACTGCGTCGCGATTTATGATGCTGTGAATCCGATAGGAAACAGGTCCCTACTCTCTAAAAGTTATTTTTGAAAACCAATTTCGTCTTTTGTTTATTCTATTAATTAGTTGAGCGAAAAACCGATCGGTATGTGCATTTATTTCTCATTTATGTGCTTTCGGTAAAATGAAAAAAATCAAATGAAAATCATAATACGAGCGTTAGCTACTTCCCTTTGGTTCTTTTATGCATGTAATTCCGGAGACCACAATCAGACAAAAAAAGACTCCTTATCAATTAATGTGCCATCGGCAAACACTCAAAAAACATCCGAAACAAATTCTACCTCCAGCATTCTGGCTTCTTATCTTGAATTAAAAAATGCACTGGCAGATGATAATGGAAAGAACGCTGCCAATGCGGGGAGCGAGGTTGTGAAGCGGCTGAAAGGTTTCGATAAGTCGCGGGTAAATGCGGAGCAATCGCAGAATCTAAATGAAATTATTGACGATGCGACAGAACATGCGGAACATATAGCGGCCAATGCAAGCAATATCGAACATCAGCGAGAGCACTTTGAATCCTTGAGTCAGGATTTATATGATTTTGTGAAAATTGTGGGTAGCGGACAAAAACTGTATTATACCCACTGTCCGATGTATAATGATGGCAAAGGCGCCAATTGGTTAAGTGAAACTAAGGAAATAAGGAATCCATATCTGGGAAAAGAAATGCTGGAATGTGGTACAGTTAAGGAAGAGCTAAATTAATAATGAGTTTGGCGCGAAAAATTTTATTGAGTGTTTTTGTAATTCTGGCCATTATGCAGTTCATACAGCCCGACCGTAATAGCGGAAAAGTTCAGGGTGTAGGCATTATCCAAACGTATACAGTACCTGCAGAAATTCATGCGATCTTAAGCAGGTCGTGTTATGATTGCCACAGTAATACAACCCGGTACCCATGGTATACCTCTATCCAGCCGTTCGGATGGTGGATGGCTTCACATATCCGTGAAGGAAAATCGGAGTTAAATTTTGATGAGTTTGGTGAGTATCCTTCCAGAAGACAAAAGAGCAAATTAAAAGCAATCGCAGAAAGTATAAAGGATGAAACCATGCCTCTGCCATCTTATACGCTGATGCATCGTTCTGCAAAGCTTTCGCAAAGAGACAAAGAGGTGCTAATACGCTGGCTTGATAAAATTGAATATTCTTCCTTTAAAAAGAATTAAAATGATACGTTTTTTTCTATTCATAACCTTCTTCTGCTATTGCACGGTGGCTGTTGCCCAATCTGGCGAAATCGACAATTCTAATTTAGTAGCCCGGCAAGACGTTTATACTTGTCCCATGCACCCCGAAGTTATCAGCAATAAGCCGGGCAAATGCCCGAAATGCGGAATGACCCTGGTTAAAAAGAAAAGTTCAGCGCCCGCCAGAAAAGCACCTGCTAAAAAGCAACAAACGCCTAAGAAGGCAGACAAACAGGCACCTGTTACAAAGAAGGCCGCACCGGTAAAAAAGCCTGCAAGTCAGAACCCAGAGAAAACATCAATACGGGTACAAAATGAGGGTGATAAATCCCGGAAGGTCGAAAGGGCCGGACATAAGGAGGAAGGCCCAGGACTGGTGCACAAACCCAAAACAATCCGCTATGATCTCTATGTGAAAGATACAATTGTAAATTTTACCGGAAAAAATAAAAGAGCTGTTGCTATTAACGGAAGTATTCCGGCGCCAACATTAACATTTACCGAGGGAGATACCGCAGAAATCTATGTGCACAATAAGATGGATGTTGAAACCTCTTTACATTGGCATGGAGTGTTCCTGCCAAATCGTTTCGACGGTGTGCCTTACCTCACGCAAATGCCTATCAAGCCTCATTCTACTTACTTATATAAGTTTCCGATCATCCAAAATGGTACATATTGGTATCACAGTCATACGATGCTTCAAGAGCAGAGCGGAATGTACGGAGCTTTGATCTTCAATAAGCCAAAAGAGCCCGCTATCCCAACTGTTCCTATTGTAATAAGCGATTGGACAGATATGAAGCCGATGGAAGTGGATCGTTCCCTGCATAGCGCTACAGACTGGTTTGCTATAAAGAAAGGAGCCACGCAGAGTTATGCAGAGGCCATAGCAAAAGGATATTTTAAAACAAAGTTGAAGAACGAGTGGAAACGCATGACAGCGATGGATGTGAGCGATGTGTTTTATGAGAAGTTTTTAACGAACGGCAAACCGGCTATACAATATTCCCGATTTAAGGGAGGAGATAAGGTGAAACTTCGCGTTGTGAATGGCGGGGCGTCGACCTACTTCTGGTTAACGTATTCCGGCGGCAAAATAATGGTTGTTGCGAATGATGGTAATGATGTTCAGCCGGTAGAGGTCGATCGTTTAATTATTGCTCCTGCGGAGACTTATGATGTGATCGTTACTGTTCCCGAGGATATGAGCTATGAGTTTTTAGCTACGGCCGAAGATCGTACAAAATCCACGTCTCTATGGCTGGGGAGCGGCATGAAAATGCCTGCAAAACCTTTAGGTAAACTGAAATACTTTGAAGGGATGAAGATGATGAACGGCATGATGAAGATGAATGGCGACATGAATCCCATGGATATGGAAATGAGCAATCAGCGCATGGATATGAACAGTGTCATGTATCCGGAAGCTACGGGAGAAGAGTATGGACGATCGAATGCGAAGCCCGACGAAATAGTTGTCATGGATACTGAAGAGGAGGATACCATGGAAGCAGATACTATGGAAAAAGCTGAACACAGCGGGCACGATATGCTCACAATGCCGGGAATGGCCATGGGCGGTGGTTCCGATCTCGTCACGCTGAACTATACCATGTTAAAGGCTCCGGAAAAAACCACTTTGAGGCCCGGTCCGCTCAGGGTACTTAATTTCGAGCTGACCGGAAACATGAACCGCTATGTCTGGACAATTGACAATAAAACTGTTTCCGAACGAGATAAGATTCTCATCAAAAAGGGAGAAAATGTCCGGATAATAATGTTCAATAACTCCATGATGCGGCATCCAATGCATCTGCACGGCCACGATTTCAGGGTAATAAACGGGCAAGGAGAATATGCTCCTTTAAAAAATGTGATCGACATTATGCCTATGGAAACCGATACCATAGAATTTGCTGCCACAGAAAGCGGCGATTGGTTCTTCCATTGTCATATCCTGTACCACATGATGAGTGGGATGGGAAACGTATTCAGCTATGTAAATTCGCCTCCAAATCCGGATTTGCCGGATACTTTATTGGCTCAACGCAAGTTTAGGACGGACGATCGCAAGTTCCATTTTATGGCAATGGCAGGTTTAGAAAGTAATGGCAGCGATGGGGAAGCAATGTTTTCGAATACGCGCTATCGACTGTCAACAGAATGGCGCATTGGTTCAAAGTCCGAACATGGTTATGAAAGTGAAACCTATTTTGGACGTTACCTGGGAAAAATGCAATGGTGGTTTCCATTTGTTGGGTTTGACTACCATTCCAACCCGGTGTCAAACGAAAGTGAAAAGAACCTGTTTGGACAATTAACGAATCAGAACAATAGGAAGGCTCTGGTTGCCGGTATTCAGTATACTCTGCCATTTTTAATTGTTTCTGAAGCAAGAATTGACAGTAAGGGAAAGCTGCGCTTTCAATTAATCCGGGATGATGTTCCCTTAACAAGCCGACTCAGAGCTAAAATTATGGGTAATACAGATAAGGAATATATGGGAGGACTAAGATATGCCTTATCTAAATATATCGCTGTTTCTACTCATTATGATAGTGATATGGGTTACGGCGCAGGTATAACGATAACTTATTAAGCTCTAAAGTTTATTGATCCTATAAAGTAGAAGAGCCCGGAACTTGGTAAGTGATTATATATCTTTTTTAATTTCATGTTTCATTTCATTCAACAAGGTTGAATTCTTATGTTTGTTTCTTCATTAATCGAAATAAGCACGTTGGAAAATGAAATAGAAAATCCCGAGGCGACTGCTCCTGGTTCTTTAGAAGTAGGAGATCGGATAAAGATTTTAAGGATTAATCAGAAAAGAACAATGCAGGAAGTAGCCGACAGTTGTGGCCTTTCGAAAAGCATGATCTCAAAAATCGAGAACAATAAAACCATACCTTCCGTGGCAACGCTTGTCAAGATTGCTGAAAGCTTAGGTACCAACATCTCAAATTTATTTGAGCACCAAGGCTGGACTAAAGCTATTGTGACCACCAGGAAAGAAGCTGAAGAAAAGCTGGTGTTTACAGAAAAAGGCTATTCGATTTTCCCATATGCTTCTGCATTTCATCAAAAGAAGATGCAACCATTTTTGTTTGTTGCAAAAAGGGGAGAAGTAGTTCCCCATCAACTTTCGCACGAAGGAGAAGAATTCGTTTTTGTAGTAGAAGGAACAATGCGAATGCAGGTCGGCGAAACGGAGTATCATCTTAAAACGGGCGACAGCTTATACTTTAACTCTTTACAAAAGCATGGAATAATTCCAGTTTCGGAAGAAGTGGTTTATATCGATATTTTCGTTTAAGTCATTCTCAAGAAAAAATATTATAAACCTCACACCAAATAATCTATGTTATTTAAAAATTACATCAAACTTTCGATTCTGGCACTTGGCATAAACAACTTTGTATATGCTCAGGCCGGCAAAACTGAGCCGGTTACTATTGCGGTTGATTTTTCAACCTCAATAGAGCCAATGAAGCCACTATGGGCATGGTTTGGATACGACGAACCGAATTATACCTATATGAAGGATGGCAAAAAGCTGCTTACTGAAATTGCGGCTGCAAGTCCGGTGCCTGTATATGTCAGGGCTCACAGCTTATTGGTTACCGGCGATGGCGTTGCTGCTTTAAAATGGGGTTCGACGAACGCGTATACTGAAGATGCCAGTGGAAACCCAATTTACAACTGGGCTATTATCGACAGTATATTCGATACTTATATCAAAAGAGGAATGAAACCTCTTGCACAAATTGGATTTATGCCCGAGGCACTATCAAGCAAACCTCAGCCGTATAAGCATAACTGGAAGCCCGGCGATAAATACAGCGATATTTTCACTGGCTGGACTTATCCGCCCAAAGATTACAATAAATGGGCAGAACTGGTTTACCAATGGGTAAAGCACAGTATTGACCGTTATGGAAAAAAAGAAGTTGAAAGCTGGTACTGGGAACTTTGGAATGAGCCAAACTCAGCTTATTGGAGGGGTACTCAGGAGGAATTCTTTAAGCTGTATGACTATTCTGCGGATGCGGTAAAGAGGGCTTTACCAACAGCGAAAATCGGTGGAACTGATATAACCGGAGGAGGTATGAAGTTTCAGGATGCTTTTCTTAAACATTGTCTGTTCGGTACTAATTATGTAACCGGTAAAACAGGATCTCCTTTGGATATTATTTTATTTCACGCCAAAGGTTCTCCAAGATTGCTGGATGGGCGGGTAGTGATGGGTATCCGCAATCAGCTTCGGGATATTAATCTGAACCTGAAAGTTATAGCGGCTTACCCGCAATTGAAGGATATTCCGATAGTAATCGGCGAATCGGACCCCGAAGGATGTGCGGCTTGCGGTATGGCTACCGATCCTCAAAATGCGTATCGTAATGGTACAATGTATTCAAGTTATACGGCCGCTTCATTTGCCCGGAAATATGAATTGGCCAGACTGCATAAAACCAACCTTATCGGAGCTGTTACCTGGGCCTTCGAATTTGAAAATCAGCCCTGGTTCTATGGTTTTAGAGATCTGGCAACAAATGGTGTTGATAAACCCGTATTGAATGTTTTTCGAATGTTTGGCAAGATGGGAGGTGACCTGGTAACAGTTGAATCGAATAGAATGTATTCGCTCAAAAGTATTTTAGATTCAAGTATCCGCGGTGCTCAAACAGATATTGGTGCCTTAGCCTCTAAAGATAAAAAGTCTGCAGCTATTATGGTATGGAACTATCATGATGCTGATGAGAAAGGTGTACCCGAAAAGGTTAAAGTCCAGCTGAAAGGATTGCCCTCAAAATCAATAAGGCTTACCCACTACCGTATAGATAATGAGCATAGCAACTCGTATGAAGTTTGGAAGAAAATGGGTTCGCCTCAAAATCCAAGCGCAGAACAAATAGCAACACTCGAAAAAGCCGGACAATTGGCCATTCTTGGAGCCCCTGCGGAACTGAAAGTGAAAAACGGCAGTGCCGAAGTAAATCTGCTGTTACCAAGGCAGGGTGTTTCTTTGCTGTATATGTCATTTAAATAGCGGGGTGGAAAGGATGTATCAATTTGAATGGTACATCCTTTTTTTGGCTTGAAACCGGATATAAAAGCACCCCAATGGAGGAATTGGGGGTTATAAACAAACCGATATCCATGTGGGCTATAGAAGTTATTCTTTAAAATTCGTGGTATTATTGCTTGATTTAAGATTCCAAACGGATGCCTTGATCAATTGAATATTACCACCTTCCGTAAAAAGTTCAACTTCCGTGCTTTCCTTATTTAAAGGGAATATTCTGGTGGTAAACGCGTCTTTATTGTTAATGAAAACTTCTACAACTGAGCCATCAACAAATACATGTATTTCTAACTTCTGTTTAGGATCTATATTATATTTTCCCGAGCGGACATTTAAAGGGATGTGCGCCCTTTTGCTTGAGCGTGTATCATCAACGATCATTTCCTGCTTTTCAAAATTCTCTGGACCGAAGAGGAAATAAAATCCACTAAATTCAGATTATTTCATGAAGGGCGGGAGTGGAGAATAGTTGACAATTTACCCTTGCACGAAGAGATAAAAAGAAATGGCACCGACAGAGATGTTTATATTGAAAATTATCAAAAATCTATTTATAATCTTGCTAAAAGCGGGATCAAGGTGATATGCTATAATTTTACTCCGGTTTATCATAAATTAAGAACTCATTTCAGCCCTGTTTATAATGATAAATATGCGCGCTCTCTTTTTGATCCGGTTGCATTTTCTGTCTTCGACTTATTCATCTTAAAAAGACCTTTAGCCCAAAATGTATATAATGGATATCAGCTCCATAAGGCACATTTAATGAATAATCGACTATCGACTCTTCAACGCTTACAATTGACCGAAAATATTTTTCAGGGAATACAGTCAATAGATCACATATCTTTTGATCAGCTTAACGCATTGATCGGAACTTACTCAACCATCAGCGATGAAGAACTACGCTTCAATCTCGAATACTTCAAAAGTAAAACAGTTCCACTAGCAGAGGATCTGGGGATTAAACTCCATCTCCACTCAGATGATCCTGTTGGCAAATTGTTTGGTTTACCAGGGGTGTTGGGAGAACATTAAATTATTGTATCTAAGGATGAAGCTTTGTTTTTTCCCGTGGAGGGATTTCAATGGGCAGAAAAAAACAAAAACGCAGCCTTGTTTTTTCCGTATTGTGCAAAATGAAGGTGGATTTTCATCCTTACCTTCATTTTTTTAGTTGCCTACTTTTAGGGAATATTTATTTAACTGAAATAGTGTAGGGTAACCGAGCCTGGATACCAGTATATTGAAGTGCCGACTTTAGCTTCTGATAATATAAATACTGTTCGCCCATTTCCTTCTTAGCGAAATAATCTTTTAGCTTATCTTCGGATGAATCAAAAAGCGACTCAAAAGGGTCTTTTTGAATGGGATAAGCAACTGTTTTGTAATCTGTTACCTTGGCCATTTTCGCAGCCGATCGTATAGCATCGTTTATATTTCCGAGTCTGTCTACCAGTCCATTCTGCAAAGCTTCAGTTCCGCTCCACACGCGTCCCTGGCCGATTTTGTCAATATAGGCTTGATCTTTTTTACGACCGTCGGCTACACGTTTTGTAAAGCTATTGTAGATTCTGTTAACCTCCTTTTGGATGATTAGGCGTTCTCCATCTGTAAGCGGGCGAGAAATGGAACCCAAATCTGCAAATTCTGCTGTTTTAACACGATCGAAAGTGATGCCCAACTTATTATTGAAAAACTTCTGCATATTAGGAATAATACCAAATACGCCTATAGAGCCGGTAATGGTATTGGGCTGAGCGAAAATTGAATCTGCAGCGCATGCAATGTAATAGCCGCCCGACGCTGCCACATCGCCCATAGATACTATGACGGGTTTTACCTTTTTGGTTAGAATTACTTCGCGCCAGATGACATCAGATGCAAGAGCGCTTCCCCCCGGCGAATTTACGCGGAGAACTACTGCTTTAACTTTTTTATCAGTCCGCGCCTTTCTGATTGCCCGTGAAATCCGTTCCGAGCCAATGGTTTCATCATCTCCTTCACCTCCTCTAATTTCACCGGAAGCGTACACGATTGCTATCCGATTTTTAGTATCGCCTTCTTCGGGAGTATTGTTCTTACTGTAATCGAACAACGAAACAGTTTTAAGTTCTTTTTCTTTGTCGATGCCGCTCCTGTTTTTCAGATCATCCAAAACCTGATCTTTATACCTTAATCCATCGGCCAGCTTAAATTTAACCGCATCGCCAGCCTGCTGTACTTTTAATTGATTTGCCATAGCAAACAGTGAGTCCTTTTGGATTTTTCTGCTTGTAGAAATGGCAGTCAGAAAATGATCGTACATGGAACCCAGGAATGAGGTAACCTGCTGGCGGTTGGCATCGCTCATTTTGTCTAAAATAAACGGTTCTACTGCGCTTTTATAGGTTCCCACTTTTATCACCTGCGCTTCAATTTCAAGTTTATCTAATGTGCCTTTGAAAAATGCTAATTCCGAACTTAATCCTTTAAACTCCAACAAGCCTTCGGGATTTAAATAAACTTTGTCTGCTACCGAAGCCAGATAGTAAGCCTTTTGGGTATATACCTCGCTATAAGCTAGTATGAATTTCCCTGATCTTTTAAAATCACTTAAGGCATTTCTTATTTCTTCAACAGTAGCAAAGCCTGCTTGTATTGAGCTTAAATCAAGATAGATTCCTTTTATTTTATCATCATTTTTCGCTCGTTTTATACTCGCGATAATATCATTTAGTCCGATGCTCTTATTGCTTTCGAATCCACCGAAATCGAGTTTTTCAAAGGGGTTCTTTGAGGAACGCTCCCGAATCTCGTGGTCTAGCGACATGTGAATTACCGAGTTAGCAGAAACTTTTACTTTATTATCTTCCAACGAGGCAATTATCGCGGCTACAATCACGATCATTAAAATAAAAATTACAAAAAAAGATAAAATCATGCCTAGCATTGAGGCGAAAACCATCTTGAAAAATTCTTTCATTTACACTTTCTATTATATTACAAGTATACAATTAGATATGAATATATTTGAAACGTTACAGTTCTAATCTGTTTATGAATAATATATTTTTGCTCTTAGGAAGTAACCTTGACGATAGGGAAAAGTACATCCGGCAAGCTCTTGATCTCATTAATCAACAAATCGGGTGTGTTGAGCTTCGCTCTTCTTTATATGAAACGGCGGCCTGGGGTAAGGCAGATCAACCGGATTTTTTAAATCAGGCTATTTGTTTAAGGTCGGGCATGACTCCAATGAAACTTTTGGAGGCAATTTGGAGTATAGAGGATAAGTTGAATCGAACAAGAAATGAACGATGGGGAGCAAGAACTATTGATATTGATATATTATTCTATGGTTCTGAAATCATTAATTTGCCGGATTTAATTATTCCGCATAAGTTATTACATGAAAGACGGTTTGTTTTAATGCCGCTTAATGAGATTGCTGCCGATCTGAATCATCCGGTTTTTCATAAAACGATTAAGCAGTTATTACTAGAATTAATAGATGATTTATCTGTTACAAAACATTAATAAATAATAAGTAAATTTAACCATGTCACAAGATTTAAACCCCAATAACCTGGAAATAGATTTAAGCTATTTAAATGAAATTGCAGGAGGAGATGCAGAGTTCATGATCGATATGATCGATATCTTTATTGAGCAAACGCCCGTTTATACGGATCAGCTTATAGATGCTGTTAATGCCAAAGATTGGAAAACAGTTGGTGACATTGCGCACAAAATAAAACCGACCCTTGCTTTTATGGGCGTTAATAAAGCCAAAGAGCAAATGGCATCTATAGAGCAAAAAGCTCGTACAGAGTCGAATCTCGATGAAATCGCCGGGGAATTTGCGGAAGTAAAAGCGGTATGTGAAAGCCTGTATACCGGTTTAGAAAAAGTTAAAATTGATCTGCAAGCAAGTCTTTAAACTTGCTTCAGCTCAAATTCATAACTTTCCATAATCAAATTTGCAAGAAGTTTTTTACAGGCTGTGTCTACCTTCTCTTTTGCTGCAGTCTCAGAATCTGCCTCAATTTCCAGACTAATATGTTTGCCTATCCTAACATTATGAATTTCTGAAAGGCCAAGGTTTTTCATACTTCCGGTAACGGCCTTGCCCTGTGGGTCAAGGATTTCTTTCAGGGGCATAACATTTATTTCTGCAATGAATCTCATCTTACTAGTCGGAATTGAATTATTGATAAAAGGATATATAAAAAAATAATTATCGGAACTGCGACAAATTTAAAGATTAAGATTAAAATAGCAGTCAAAATAATTAAAATGTATCGGTAAAGGTTGTCGTTGAAATTGAGGCTTTTAAACTTTAATGACATCAATGGGATCTCCATTACCAATAAGATACTCATCCCAAAGCTGAAAATAAAGAGGAAAAAAGCATTCAATATATAATTCTTGAGAAACACGTTGTCTCCTGAAACTATAAATGGTAGAGAGGCTATCAGTAAAGCATTAGCTGGTGTAGGTAACCCCAAAAAGCTTTCTTCCTGCCTGGTGTCTATATTGAACTTAGCCAGTCTCAACGCAGAAAATATCGCAATAATAAATGCGGAATAATTAATATACTGACTTAATAGGCCTAATTGCGGTGCTTCCAGGAAAAGCTGGTAGATGATCACCGAAGGTAAAACTCCAAAGCTTACCACGTCCGCTAAAGAATCGAGTTCTTTACCGATTTCAGAGTATGCTTTTAATAGTCTGGCGACAAACCCGTCGAAAAAATCTAAAACTGCTGCAGCAATAATGGCATATGAGGCAAAAATAAGATTTCCGTTAAATGCCATTACTATGCCTATGCATCCGCAAAGTAGGTTTAAACAGGTGATTGCATTGGGTATGTGTTTTCTCATAGCAAAGAAACAAGAACAGCGACTAATAAGTTCGGTCGCTGTTTTTGTTTTTTATGAATTCATTGAAATCAGAAACTCGTCATTTGATTTAGTACCCCTCATTTGGCCAAGTAAAAATTCCATAGCTTCCTGGGAGTTCATATCTGCTAAATGATTGCGTAAAATCCAAACCCGCTGAAGGGTTTCTTTGTCATTTAACAGATCGTCTCTTCTGGTACTTGATGCAGTAATGTCGATTGCAGGGAAAATTCGTTTATTAGAAAGCTTACGATCTAACTGAAGTTCCATGTTACCGGTACCTTTAAATTCTTCAAAGATAACTTCGTCCATTTTTGATCCTGTATCAATTAAAGCCGTAGCTAAAATTGTCAATGATCCGCCATCTTCAATATTACGGGCTGCTCCGAAGAATCTTTTAGGTTTATGCAGAGCATTCGCATCCACACCTCCGGATAATATTTTACCTGAGGCTGGTGCAACTGTATTGTAAGCTCTGGCTAAGCGTGTAATCGAATCTAATAGGATAACTACATCGTGCCCGCACTCAACCATGCGTTTTGCTTTTTCTAAAACGATATTTGCTATTTTAACATGGCGTTCGGCCGGTTCATCAAATGTTGAAGAAACCACTTCAGCGCGCACACTTCTGGCCATATCTGTAACCTCTTCCGGGCGCTCATCAATTAATAAAATGATCAGATAAACTTCCGGGTGATTTTTTGCAATAGCGTTGGCAACATCTTTAAGTAAGATTGTTTTACCCGTTTTTGGCTGAGCTACAATTAAACCACGCTGACCTTTACCTATAGGGGTAAATAGATCCATTATGCGTGTAGACTGATTGCTTACATCTGTAAACAGGTTCAGTTTTTCAGAAGGAAAGAGTGGTGTTAAGTAATCAAAAGGCACCCGATCTCTCACCTCTGCAGGGATTCTTCCATTTATAGCCTCCACCCTTACCAAAGGAAAATATTTTTCTCCTTCTTTAGGAGGTCTGATGCTTCCGCGAACAGTATCACCTGTTTTAAGTCCGAATAGCTTTATTTGAGATTGTGATACATAAATATCATCAGGGGAAGTGAGATAATTATAATCTGATGAGCGTAAGAAACCGTATCCATCAGGCATAATTTCTAAAACGCCCTCATTTGCAATTACATTATCAAAATCAAGATTTGTAGCAGGAGCAGGCTCCGCTGCCCGGGTTTCGCCCGGTCTCGGTACATTGCCGCTACGTTTTTCAAATTTTTGAAAACGAGCTTCTGCAGGTTTAACTTCCCTTGTGGCGGAAGAGCCTTCTGCCGATTCAGCTACCGTTTCAGTTACGGTGCTTTCTTCAGCTTCGTAAGAAGGTAGTTCATCCTCATCATGAGATGGAAAATCTAAATGAGGAGTCTCTTGCCTGGAAACAACATTACGTTGGGGTCCTTCCACTTTTGTTTTAACCGTTCTGATGCGTTTGCGAGGCTTTTCTTCTTCAGCTTCAGCTAGAGGTGCTTCTGCCGGAGTGGCATTTTGGCGAGCCGCTTCAATAAGCTCTTTCTGGGCTATTATTTTATTAATTAAGTCCTGTTTACGTAAACCGTCAGCGTTTTCAACGCCAAACGAGTGGGCAATCTCACGCAGCTCTGACACAAGCTTGTCGTTCAATTCATTAATATCTGCCATTCAATTGAAATATTTTATAGGATTTTATTTTTGTAAGAGTATATCCAGACCAGGGAAAAAAATAATTGTGTTAAGAAATACAAAGATTTTTCCTTTTGAGAGGATAACATTTGAGATAACGTCACAATTTTACTGCATTATATTGAATTAAACAAAAATTTAATTTTTATTTTTTCACAGATTATGTTTTGGTTACTTTGAGGCCACATAAAAATATGGATCGTAAAGAACTCGTAAATCAGATAAAGCTAAAGAAATCATTCCTTTGCATTGGACTTGATACAGACATTAACAAAATTCCGAAGCATTTGCTTGAATTCAATGATCCTGTTTTTGAGTTTAATAAACAAATTATCGATGCAACTAAGGATTTTTGCGTCTCTTATAAAATAAATACAGCTTTTTATGAGTCACGTGGAATAAAAGGCTGGCAGAGTCTGGTGAAAACCTGGCAGTATCTACCGAAAGACTGTTTTTCTATTGCTGACGCAAAACGTGGCGATATTGGAAACACCTCCGAAATGTATGCTTCTGCTTTTTTCGATGAGGATTCTTCTGAAATGAGTTTCGATTCAATTACTGTAGCACCGTATATGGGGGCAGATTCTGTGAAACCTTTTCTGAAGTTTAAAGATAAGTGGGTTATTCTGCTTGCTTTAACTTCGAATGAAGGAAGTAAAGACTTTCAAAATTTATCTGTTGGATCAGAGATGTTATTCGAGAAAGTAGTTCAAAAGGCTGGCGAATGGGCAAACGACGAGAAAATGATGTTTGTTGTTGGCGCTACCCGCGGCGAAGCCTTTCTCAACATTAGAAAATATGCTTCGTCTCATTTTTTGTTAGTTCCCGGAGTTGGTGCCCAGGGGGGAAGTTTGGAAGAAGTGTGTAAATATGGGATGAATAAAGATTGTGGATTATTGGTAAATTCTTCGCGTGCTGTCATCTATGCCTCTTCCGGGAGAGATTTTGCTGAAGCTGCAAGAAACGAAGCGCAGAAAATTCAGATAGAAATGAAAAATGCTTTAAAGGGTATTTGGGATTAAGTTAATAGATATAGTCCTTCACTTGGCTCAGGCAGCTCGTATTCTTTCGAATTGTTATTGTTAACATTCTCATCATTGATACAATAAATATCATCAAGCGAGGATCTTGGCCGACATCGAATTGCTTCATATTAGGCTCATAGGAAATTGTTGGCTACAAATTTTTGTTTAATACTTAATTTTGTACTTTTCCGAAGAAATTTTGGCTGCGATTTCCAGTAGCCAGAGTAGCGTTTATCTATCCCATTGCAATGAACCTAATTGATATCATATAATATATGAAGCTATCTAACCTATTCCTGTCTCTTTTTTTGTCTGTATTTTTCTTTAATGGTTATTCGCAGCAAACTCCTCTATCTAACACCTCTGGTAAAAGAACAAGCGTGTTTTTCGAAAAAGCTTATGTTTTTACCGATAGAAGTTATTATTCCGCTGGGGATGATATTTGGTACAGTGCTTTTCTGGTAAACGCCCAAACAAATGCTCTAACTTCAACAACTAATAATCTATATGTGGAGCTTATCTCGCCAGTATCTGAATTAGTTCAACGGAAGACAATACGCTTGAACGATGGTCTGGGCAAAGGAGATTTTAAGTTAGGTGACTCCATTCCGTCCGGTAAATACCGCTTGAGGGCATATACAAACTGGATGCGAAATTTTGATGACAAGTTTTTCTTTGAGAAGGAAATAACCGTACTGGGAGGAATTATGTCCAAATCAGCATCTTTGGCAGAGAACAAACCCGAAGTTATTAATTTTTTTCCCGAGGGAGGATCTATGGTAGAGGGCGTTTCAGGAATCGTGGCTTTTAAAGCAGAAGGTAGTAAGGGGAAAGGCCTGTCGGCCGAAGGTACTATCGAGGCTGAAGATGGTGCTGCTATAACTCCTTTTAAAACGAGCTTTAATGGGATGGGCAGGTTTCTTATACAGCCAGAAGCGGGTAAAAAATATTTTGCAAAAGGAACATATGGCAATGGTAAGGTATTTAGAATAATGCTTCCAATAGCATTAACATCGGGCTATGGCCTGTATGTGAGGCAAGGAGATTCTGCCTTTACTGTAAATATCAAAACCAACGAGCAGACATCTTCTACACTTATTAACAAAAAGGTTTTAGCTGTCGTGAAAAGCAAGGGCAAAACGTATCATGCCGTAAATGTTCCGTTGAGCGCTTTACATACAGTTTTTCTTATTCCGAAAAGTGGTTTGCCTTCAGGAATTAATACTTTAACAATTTACGATGAGAAGGGTCGCCCCACTTGTGAAAGACTTTTATATGTAGAAGATAAAGGTGCGCCGATATTGTCTGTGACGACAGATAGAACATTTTATAATCCTAAAGAAAAAGCAACGATACGAATCAAAACAACTGCCAATAGCCGTCCGGTAAAAGCAAATTTAGCTCTGGCAGTGGTGGATGCGAGTTTAATTCCTGATGATCTGCAAGGTAATATTGTATCGTATCTGAACCTCCAATCAGAATTAAAGGGAGAAATTGAGAATCCCGGTCAATATTTCGATCTAAAGAATGATGCCAGAAGTAGTCAGCTCGATCTATTGCTTTTATGCTCTGGTTGGAGAGACTTTTTGTGGAAACGCTTAACAGAAAAGCCTATTAACATAAGTTTTAATGCGGAGAAAGGCATCACAGTTGCCGGAAGAGTTCAGCAGAAGTTTAAGGAACAAGGCCTGGCAAATGCAAATATTACATTATCGGCTTTTTCAGCTCGAGGAAATAAAATTTTCATGACACAGAGTGATCCAGAAGGTAAGTTTTATGTAGATGGTATTAATCTGTACGGATATCAACCGGTGAAAATAACCGCAGTAAATAGCAAAGCTCAAAAACAAGGTTATTTATTTCTAGATACGGTAGCAAGCAGCAGTTATCCCGCCATTTATAAATATCAGGCCTTCTCGGATTCGACAGGCCATACAAAAATGATCAAGGAAATGGAGAGGCGGAATCAGTTAATAAGTAATCACCGATTATCAGATACAATTGCTTTAAATGAAGTCATTGTTAAATCAAGTAGTAAAAATCTTGTTTTAAGAGATATTGTTGCTAGCGATTTTGGCTATAAAGAAGATGAATTTACCATCCTTCCGTCCGATCACAGCTACAGAAATCTTGAGCATTTTTTGTTACATAGATTAAATTACAATAGTTCTATTGTTAGTCCGTCTCTCAGACAAGATAGTGCTGGCGATGTTAATTATAGGCAAACATTTCCGCGTTTGATTGTAAATGGCAAACAATTGCCTTATTCGGACGATGACCCACCTCAAATGATTCAGGATTACATCGACCTTTATTATGGATTGAGCATGGATAAGGTAAAGTACGTAAAGGCGAAAAGGATGGTGGGAATGGATCAAAATTCTGGCCGGACAAAAGAAGTTTTTGTGCTTTACCTAACAGTTGATATGAGCGCTATAAGAGGAGAAGAAGCAGGTGTTATTAACCGCGAAGTTCAAGGTTACTATGAATCGCGGATTTTTTATGAGCCTCGGTACCTTGCTCCAAATTCTCGGCCCGACGTTCGAACCACTATTCACTGGCAGCCTCTTATCGCTACCAACAACAACGGTGAGGCTATAATAACCTACTACAATGCGGACCCAAAATCAAAGATAAAGATCGTGGCAGAAGGAATAAGCGGCGACGGGGTTCCTTTAGCTGGCTCTGCTGAATACGACGTCAAATAAGGAAGATTAACAATGCCGATTTTCGATGCATCTGAAGGAAAAGTTTGGCCAGAAAACAAGTTCTAAGCGGGTGATGAAAAAAGCTTAGAAGTTTTGTTTTTATTTCTATTTTTAATGATGCCTTTCTATGAAGACTTCTTATTTTATGTGTGGCAATTCAAAGTGTTTAGCCAGAAAGATTTAAAAACAGTTGATAATCTACCGATCCATTTAGTCCATTCAGGAGTATTGAACAAAAATGCGGGTCCGGACTTTGAGCATGCAAACCTTAGAATTGGTGAGACTGAATGGATTGGTAATGTAGAAATACACATTAAATCGTCGGATTGGTTGCGTCATAACCACCTCGATGATAAAGCCTATAATAACGTTATCTTGCACGTGGTGTATGAATACGATACGCCTGTGTTTCGGAATGATGGAACTGAAATACCTACCCTTGAAATCAAGCCTTATATCTATCCTGATGTAGAGAACCATTACAAGATACTGATGCAGAATTTAAACTGGATTCCCTGTGAGAAGCACATTGCTCAAGTTGACGATTTGCGTATGGAGAGCTGGCTTTTGCGCATGTTAATAGAACGGTTTGAAGCCAAGTCTGACCAGTTCTCTGAAATTTTAAGAGAGTACAAGGGCAGTTGGGACGATGTTTTTTACATATCTCTTGCTAGGAATTTTGGTTTTAAAACCAATGCATTGCCTTTTGAAATGCTTGCCCGTTCGCTTCCGCAACAGATTTTGGCAAAACACAAGAATAATGCCCTGCAGATTGAAGCCCTGATATTTGGACAGGCGGGTTTTTTGGAGGATGAGCTAGATGATGAATTTCACTCAAAGCTGGCCAATGAATATCGCTTTTTAAAAGTGAAATATAATCTAAAGCCTATTGACAAATATTTATGGAAGTTTTTGCGTCTCAGACCACAAAATTTCCCAACCTTGCGTTTGGCGCAATTTTCAGCTCTTGTTCTTCAATCAAGTCACCTGTTCTCTAAAATGGTTGAAATAAACGATCCCAAGATAATAGCAAGTTTGTTTAAAAACCTCCCGGTGTCTGACTATTGGTCTAAGCATTATCGTTTTGGGGTAGGCGCCGAAGGTGTTTCTGGTCAACTGGGTAGCTCTTCAATAAATAACATACTGCTCAATTCGGTAGCGCATACTTTATTTACCTATGGAAAGTTTATAGATAACGATATAATAAAAGACCGGGCTTTAAGTTTATTAGAAATTATACCTTTTGAAGAAAATCAAATTACTCAAAAGTTTATCGAGATAGGAGTTAAAAAGGGAAAGTCTGACAGGTCGCAGGCTCTCCTTCATTTAAAAAATACGTACTGCGATCTAAAAAAATGTTTAAATTGTGCCATTGGTATAAAACTTGTAAACCCTAATTGATATGCTACAGAAAATATTGGGTTATTTTGAAAAACAATCATTCGGCGTCTGTACGTACATAGGCGAACGATTTGACATGTCAACTTCCAAGTTAAGGCTGTTTTTTATCTATATATCTGTCCTTTCAGTAGGTTTTCCATTAATATTCTATTTTTTTGCAGCCTTTGTTCTTGGTTTTAAGAACTACGTGAAAAGGATAAAAACTTCTATCTGGGATTTTTAATCAGGATAAAATTTTAGCTAATTCATTAAAGCCAGCCAGTGAAGCAAGATCAGCAGGTGTTTTTCCATCCTCTGTTGTAGAGTGTACGTTTGCTCCTGCTTCCAGTAATAGTATAATCAGTTCAATATTCCCGTGTTGAGCGGCGGAATGTAAAGGGGTAACTCCTGATATCTGTCGCACATTTACATCGGCACCAGCTTCAAGAAGAATTTTCGCGATATCGGTATTATTAGCAGCTACCGCAGATTGAATGGGATATACATTATAACCATTTTGCGAGCAAGTGTTTACTTCGGCGCCTTTTAAAAGAAGATACCTGGCCGAATCTTCATGCCCGAAGTAGCAGGCTAAGCCGAGCGGTGTGAAACCATCGTCAGAAAAGCTATTGATTAAATCTGGATTCGTATAAATATTGCTTGCCAGGCTGTCAAATTTGCCTGTCGCAGCAGATTCATAGATGTCAGGATCTTTAATGAACTTTAAAATGGTTTCGGATATCTCCGGTTTTTTATAATAACAGGATAATAATAATGGAGATACCTTTAAACTGGTTCTACCATGTGCAAGGTCGGGCTTTAAACTTAACAATTCTTTCAGAGCAGTATTGTTGCCTGTTTGAATATATTCTTCTACTAAATATTCTTCGTCGTTCATGTTTTATATCACTAAATTAGTATTTATTATTATTTCCTGAAATTTCGTTGTTGCTTTAAATGTATTCGGTACAAGAAATTAATAAAGGATGTGAATACAGATAAGAGATATACATTATATTTGTCGGGATAATACCATCGAACTAAATGCCTGTAAAAGGAAATCAATTTAAATCAAATAGCTTCAGAGAAGAGCTGCCGCCGAAATCGGCCGCGAGGGCGAGAATTAGCAGGGGAAATGAAAAATCTGAATTTTTACCTAAACTAAATTTTGACGATGGTCGCCTGTTTAAAATAATAGGACTTTTCTTTCTTATTCTCTCATTGTATTTTTTGGTAGCGTTTACATCTTACCTGTTTACCTGGCAGGAAGATCAGAGCTATGTTATTGATGCAAACGGAGGATGGGATAATCTGTTCAAAACAGCGGACGAACTAGCACAGTCGGGTGTTGTAAATCCGGTAGTAGAAAACTGGCTGGGAAAATTTGGCGCATTATTATCGCACCAGTTCATTTATGAATGGTTTGGTATTGCGTCGTTTATATTCATCGCGGTGTTTTTTATAATTGGATACAGAATGCTTTTCAAAATTAAAGTGGTATCAATTAGCAAAACCCTCGCTTACTCATTTTTTCTGTTAATCTTTATTTCGGTTACACTTGCGTTTTTTCATGCCTTTGTATCAGATTTTCCTCATTTTATCGAGGGGGAGTTTGGCTTTTGGACAAACCGTTTGTTACAGGCTCAGATAGGAAATAGTGGAATTGCCGGCTTATTAGCATTTGCTGGATTGTCGGTATTAATTATAGCCTATAATATTGATTTTAAAATTTCTTCTCAAACTAAAGAGGAGGAAATGGAATTGCCTCCGACATCTCAAACCCCTGAAGAAATTGAACTTGAAGATGATTTCAGAACCCGTCCCGTCGAATTTCCATTGAATAAGCGTGAGCCTGTTAAAGAAGCTTCCGAATCAGTTCTAGCCGCAAACCAGTTAAAACAAGAACGAATCACTCCGCCCATGGAGCTGGCAAATGCTGTAGAACCCGAAATTTTGGTTCCGCGTGCTCCGCTCACCGAGGTTGCCGCCGCGGCCCTGAGTTTAAACGTTCAGAAATCTGATCCTGAGTTAACCATCACAAAAACAGAGGAGGATAAGAAGGCTGAGGATTTGGTTCAGCAATTTGGCCAGTATGATCCGAAACTGGATTTATCATCTTACCAATATCCAAATCTGGAATTACTTGAAAATTATGGCTCAAACAAAATCTCAGTTAATACTGATGAATTGGAAGCTAATAAGAATAAAATTGTCGAAACCTTAAATCATTATAATATAGAGATTGATAAGATCAAGGCGACCATCGGGCCAACTGTTACTTTATATGAAATTATTCCGGCACCTGGAGTTCGAATTTCAAAGATCAAAAACTTAGAGGATGATATAGCTCTCAGCTTAGCGGCTTTAGGTATCCGTATTATTGCTCCGATGCCAGGAAAGGGAACAATCGGTATAGAAGTTCCGAATTCTCATCCTGAGATGGTTTCGATGCGTTCTGTTTTAGCAACAGACAAATTTCAGAATACAACAATGGATTTACCCATCGCATTGGGTAAAACAATTTCAAACGAAGTATTCATTGCGGATTTAGCCAAAATGCCTCACTTACTGGTTGCCGGTGCTACGGGGCAGGGTAAGTCGGTAGGTATCAATTGTATTTTGGCATCTCTGCTTTATAAGAAACATCCCTCTGAATTAAAATTTGTGTTGGTTGATCCAAAGAAAGTGGAGTTAACTTTATTCAGAAAAATAGAGCGGCATTTTTTGGCTAAGCTTCCCGGCGAAGAGGATGCTATTATTACTGATACAAAGAAGGTTATCAATACATTAAACTCGTTGTGTATTGAGATGGATCAGCGATATGACCTCTTGAAAAATGGTCAGGTACGTAATCTTAAAGAATATAATGCAAAATTTATCAATCGCAAATTAAACCCTGAGGAGGGTCACCGGTTCTTACCTTTTATAGTATTGGTTGTAGATGAGTTTGCAGATTTGATGATGACCGCAGGAAAGGAAGTAGAAACACCGATTGCACGTTTAGCTCAGTTAGCCCGGGCAGTAGGTATTCACCTCGTAATTGCTACCCAGCGTCCGTCGGTAAATATCATTACAGGAACGATCAAAGCCAATTTTCCTGCTCGTTTAGCGTTCCGTGTTTTGTCTAAAATTGACTCAAGAACCATTTTAGATTCGGGCGGAGCAGATCAGCTTATCGGAAGAGGAGATATGCTGTTTTCGACGGGAAATGATCTTATAAGACTTCAGTGCGCATTTGTTGATACCCCTGAAGTTGAACGGATTTCTGATTTCATCGGAAATCAAAGAGGATACACGTCGGCCTGGATGTTGCCCGAGTATGTTGACGAAAACGGCGAAGGTGGCAGTATTAAAGATTTTGATCCGGATGATCGGGACTCTTTATTTGAAGATGCAGCTCGATTGATTGTCATGCATCAGCAAGGTTCTACCTCGCTTATACAACGCAAGCTAAAATTGGGTTATAATAGGGCAGGTCGTCTTATCGATCAATTGGAGGCTGCCGGAATCGTTGGCCCATTTGAAGGAAGTAAGGCACGTGAAGTTCTTTTGCCCGATGATTATGCACTGGAACAGTTCCTGGATAACATGAATAAGAAATAGAATTGGAAATAAAAAAAGAAGAAATGAGAAGATTTGTTTTAAGCGCCATATTAATTGTTGGATCTGCGGTGAGTGTGATGGCACAAACAGATGCAAAAGCAAAATCAATATTGGCAGAAGTAAGTAAGAAATATCGATCGTACGATGTAATTAAAACCGATTTTACTTTTACACTTGATAACCCTCGAGCTAAAGTGAAAGAAACGCAGGTGGGAACACTTTATGCCAAATCCAAGGTAAATAAATATAAAGTGGTTTTAAAGAGCCAGGAATTGATTAGCGATGGTAGAAACCAGTGGACCTACTCTAAAGCCGATAAAGAGGTACAGTTGAGCGAAGTTGACAATAGCCCAAATGCTTTAAACCCCGCCCAAATATTTACTATTTATGAAAAAGGGTTTAAATATTTATATACAGGGGATGCGAAGGTTAATAATCGGGCTGTACATGTTATAGATTTAACACCTGTCGATAGTAAACGTTCGTTTTTTAAAGTCCGGCTAAATATTGATAAGCTAACCAAACAAATAAGTAACGCGGTCATTTTCGATAAAAACGGCAACCGTTATACCTATGCGATCAGAACATTTACGCCTAATGTAAAAGTATCAGAATCAATGTTTGCCTTTGATACCAAGAAATATCCGGGCGTTGAGGTTGTTGATTTAAGGTAAAAGTTAAAAAGTAAAAGGTAAAAAAAGCGATGAGTGATTATCGCTTTTTTTGTGATATTTTTCGGGGTATGCCTGCTTTTGTTAATTTTGGCACATGTCCCTGTCCTACACCCAGCATACTTTAGAGAAGCTTGAGCAATTGCTTAAAAGTCTGGAATACAAGGTTCGTTATGAAAAAGGAAATTTTAAAACCGGAGCATGTATACTTGAAGAGAGCAAAGTGGTTGTTGTGAATAAGTTTTCAAGTGTTGAAAGTAAAATAAATTCGCTTGCTCAGCTTTTGCAAAACATCCAGGCCGATGAAAGCATGCTTGATGAAAAACAGAAACAATTTCTATACGTCTTAAAACAAACATCCCTTCAACTGTGAAAGTTACATTTTTAGGAACAGGAACGTCTCAGGGGGTGCCCCTTATTGGATGCGGTTGTGAGGTGTGTACCTCGTCCTCGCCGTATGATAATAGATTGCGGGTGTCTGTTTTAATCGAGGTTGATGGTAAAACGCTTGTCATTGATACGGGTCCCGACTTTAGATACCAGATGTTGAGAGCAAAGGTTAAGCATCTGGATGGTATTTTAATTACCCATGAACACAAAGATCACGTTGCGGGTCTGGACGATGTGAGAGCATTCAACTATCATCAGAAGGAGGCAATGAACGTTTACGCAAGCGCGCGAGTGCATAAAACTCTGGAAAGAGAATTTCACTATGCTTTTGGAGAATCTAAATATCCGGGAGTACCGCTAATTAATTTAACAGATATTGCCCATGAGCCATTTCTTGCCGAAGGAATAGAGGTAATACCAATTGAGGTAATGCATTATCTTTTGCCGGTGCATGGATTCAGAATTAAAGATTTTACCTATATAACTGACGCCAAAACGATATCAGACACTGAAAGAGAAAAAATAAAAGGTTCTAAAGTTCTGGTGATAAATGCCTTGCAAAAAGATAAGCATATTTCTCATTTTACATTGGATGAAGCCATATCGTTTGCACAGGAGATGAATGTACCTCAAACATATCTTACACATATAAGTCACAGAATGGGAAAACACGAGGATGTTACCAAGGAGTTGCCTACGGGGATTGAACTTGCCTATGATGGTCTGGTTCTGCAATTGCCCGATTAGCCTGTATTGTGAATAATACGCAAAACTATTACACACTAAACTCAGTCTATTAAACCATATTAGATTGCAATTACAACTCTGTAACTCGTTATTTACGGGTGTTATGGCAGATTATTACAGTTTCATCTGTGGTTTTTTGTATACTTGTAGCTAACAACCAATTTAAATAAACCGGGCCAGTAACAAGTTGGTTCACAAATTCGTAAAAACATTCACATTGCAATGTTAATGACTTTTAAGCGTTAAGCTTAGTATCTCAAGTATATATGACAAAAATTTCTTTCAATTCCCAAAATACCCTTTTTTTTAACACATTAAAAAGTAGGGTTGACAATTATTTTACATCTAACAAAATCTGTGTTTCTGGAGGGGGTAAATTGTTTCTTAAAAGTTCAATCTTACTTACATCTCTTGTTGGTTTATACATTACTCTGGTTTTTTTTACACCTAATCCCTGGATATCAGTTTTACTTTGTGGTGTTCTCGGTTTAACGTTTGCTGCTATTGGTTTTAATGTAATGCATGAAGGCGGGCATGGAACCTTTTCAAAAAATAAGATTTTGAATGCTTTTAGTGCCTATTCACTTAATGCAATGGGAGGTACTATTTATTTCTGGAAGCAAAAACATAACATCAATCACCATACCTACACAAACATTGATGGCATGGATCATGATATCGATATAAAGTTTATGCGAATGCACGAAGAGCAGGAGAAACAGAGCTATCATAAATACCAACATTTTTATTGGGTGTTTCTATACGGAATATCCTATATGGCCTGGATTTTATATCAAGATTTTGAGAAATACTTTACGGGTAAAATGGGACCGAAAGATTGTCCGAAAAAGATGGCTTTTAATGAGCATCTTATTTTTTGGACCACCAAAGCATTTTATTTTAGTGTGTACCTGATCATACCGATGTTTATGGTCGGAGTAATTCCAACGCTGTTGGGGTTTTTAATTGCAGGATTCGTTTGTGGTTATAGTATTAGTATTGTATTCCAGCTTGCGCATGTAGTAGAAGGTACCCAGTTTCCAGAACCTCATCCACAAACAAATAAAATTGATCAGGAATGGGCAATTCATCAGATTAGTACAACTGCCAATTTTGCGACAAAAAGCAAATTAGTGTCGTGGTTTGTGGGCGGATTAAATTTTCAGGTCGAACATCATTTATTCCCACGGATAAGCCATGTTCATTATCCACAATTAAATGAAATTGTAAAGCAAACATGCCGTGATTTTGATGTTAAGTATCTTGAACATCCGACGGTTTTCAAAGCCTTCGCATCGCATTTAAGTCACATTAAAAAATTAGGAATTCAACAACAAGCGTTACTAAGTGCTTAACTGAGGGCTTGTTTTGCAGCGAATCCTCGTTTGTTAATTCTTTAAATTGAGGTAATAGAGATGAGCTCAATAATTAAAAAGAGGATGCCTTTTGAGCTATCCTCTTTTTTTGTGCCCGAGACTGGATTCGAACCAGCACGCCTTGCAGCGCCACCACCTCAAGGTGGTGCGTCTACCAATTTCGCCACCCGGGCATTGGCTGCAAATATAATAGCTTACTCTTAAGTTTTTCAAACAAATGCTTTATAAATTCAAAACAATTAATTGTATGTATGGGAAATACTTGTACAATTTGAGGCGTTTGTTACATCCGAGTAATTTATCTCCCAAAATTGCCTTGTAAAAACCCGTTTTAATGGGCTTTTTGACGTATCTATGCATGAGAATTATTTCCAAAAGCTTGGTAGAATTTTTGCATAGACTAGAGAAATTGACAATCAACCGATGGCTAAAGTTCTTGTTATAGAAGACGAAGAGTTAATGATAAAAGCTCTTGAGTTCAGATTAAAAAAGGATGGATATGATGTGTATTTGGCGAGAGATGGAGCTCAAGGGATAGAGATGCTCTCTAAGGCCACGTATGATTTGGTGATAACTGATATTATGATGCCTTTTGTCAGTGGTCTGGAAGTTGTAAGTCATATTAAAAGTAATCCATTACTTAAAGATACTCCAGTAATAGTGCTCTCCTCAATAGGTTTAGAACGAGTGGTGATGGAAGCCTTCGAACTGGGTGTAGATGATTTTATTACCAAACCCTTTAACTTGGGTGAACTTGTAATAAGAGTTAAGAAATTCGTGAAACAAACAGATGTTTTTAATTAACAGAACTGAATGGAGGAAGCGGCTTTTTCAGTTGGAACATATCTCGATAATTTATTTATTTCCCGCTTTCCCACCTTTCCATTATTTATAGTCACCACCCTAATTATATTCATTTTTAGCGTTTCGGGAATTTTAGAGATCTGTCTCTATATTGCGGTTGGCCGACTTATAGCGCTTTACAAGAGAACCCGAGAATCTGATTTAAAGGATAGGATAATCGCGATGTTGGCGAATGTGCTGGTTTTCAATGAAAATGATGACCCTAGTACCATAGTTTCACATTTTCTTCCGCGTTTTACACGCCTTCCTTTGTATCGGGGTACTATCCGGAGGTTATTAGTTTCAGAGTTATTAAAAAGTCATTCAAGTTTCAGCGGTCGGGTAGCCGAAGTTATACAAGAACTTTACCTGCAGTTGAAGCTTGATCGAAAAGCCCGAAAAAACCTTTCGAGCCGACATTGGGAAAGTCAGATCGAAGCGATAAGAGAGCTAACGGAAATGTCTGTAAAAGAAGAGAGCGAAAAAATATTGAAGTATACCAATCATCATAATCCCTACCTACGATTGGAGGCTCAAAAATCATTCATTCGACTTTGTGTAGATAACCCTTTTCGTTTTCTTGACCTGGTTTCTCAGCCTATTTTGGATTGGCACCAAATAGTTTTGTTTGAAGTTATTACTAAAGCTGAAACCATGGCCCGACCCAAGTTTGCTACTTGGTTAAATTCGCCCAATGATTCGGTGGTGTCCTTTTGCCTAAAACTTATCGAATATTACCAGCAATTTGATGCGGTGCCAAATTTGATTTATCTGATTAATCATTATAATCCCGCAGTTCGGGGCGTGGCGGTAGATATTCTTGGTAGGATGGAAGTAGAAATGGCAGAGAGCCATCTGATTGGAGCTTATCCCAACCAGCCAGAAAAAATTCAGGTGAAAATTCTTAACGCACTTGGAATGATTGGTTCCGGGAATAATATTTTGTTTCTGAATTCTCAAGCACGGAGGAAGGAATTTACCATTCGCTTAGCAGCGATGAGAGCAATCAAAGCCCATCGGCACCAGGGCACTGACCTCTTGAATACATTGTTTAACGAAGGGGTTTCACAAGATAAAGAGATCGTTAAACGTGTCTTAAATGAAAGGATCATAGCGTAGTGATGGTGTCTTCATTTGAAACTTTTCTAAACTATGGAATATTTGTCTACGTATTTCTGTATTTCTGTTTATCTGTTGTAATTGTAATTCTTTCATCGATAGAAATTAATTTCTACAAAAAGAAAAACCGTTATGAAACATTTAAACCACTTCTTGTTTCTCCCTTTGCTCCTTCTGTTTCGGTAATTGTACCCGCCTATAATCTACAGTCGTCGATTATTGATACTATCAGAGCGCTTTTTGCCTTGAACTATAATAACTTTGATATCATTGTTGTCAATGATGGAAGTTCGGATTCGACTTTAGCAGAATTAAAGGAGTTTTATCAGCTCCAGCCTGTTGAATACGCGGTGTCCGAGCAGGTGAAAACCCAAAGAATTCTTGGCTATTATAAATCAGCCAGTCATGTTTTTTCAAGGCTAATTGTGGTTGATAAAGTGCGTGGAGGACGTGCAGATGCATTAAACGCCGGTATAAATGCGTCTGAAAAGGATTTGGTTTTATGTCTGGATATGAATTGTTTTCTAGATCGGGACGCCCTGCTTAAATTGGTTAAACCGTTTTTGGAAGAAAAGGAACAAGTAATAGCGGCCGGGGCTGTCATACATTTAGCTAATTCATCCGAAAAAAAAGATGGTCATCTAATTAAATTGAAATTTCCTAAAAACTTGTTAGCTGCCTTTCAGGCTATTGAATATTTCAGGAAGTTTTTGACAAAGCGGATGGCCTGGAGTCGCATAAATGGCTTGCCACTTTTCTCGGGAACGATGAATCTGTTTGATAAGGAGGTTATAATAGAAAGCGGGGCATTCAATCCAAAGGTTCTTAATCCCGATTTTGAACTTCTTATTCGAATGTGTCGTTTTATGCATGATAATTCGCAGACCTACAAACTGGCATTTATTGCCGAATCAATTTGCAGAATACAAGCTCCTGAAAGTTTGAAGGCTCTGAGCCGTGAACGCAAAAATGGGAACGCCGGAATATTCCAGGCTCTGAGACTGAATAAAAAGCTGTTCTTTAATTTAAAATATGGTCGGCTTGGACTTGTAAACGGCCCTGTCTGGGTGTTTTTTACATGCATACCTTACTTTAAAGTACTTTTGCTGATGCTGATAGCGGCGGGAGCCTTTTTATCGACAATAAATTGGGAATTTACAGGAATCCTCCTGTTCACCCTTTATTTTCTGTCTGTTTTAATGTCTGTAATATCTATTCTGTTTGAGGAAAGGTCTTCGAGATCGTACACCGCGGGTACAGACCTCATGAAAATCTTATTGCTGAGCTTCGCTGAGCCTGTTATTTACAGCCCGCTTATTCTATATTGGCAAATCGCTTCTGTTTTCCGCCGGAAAACAGAAATCTTCGTCTTATCTGAAAAGTGACTTATTGTGGTCAGGATCTGTCAATTTTGGATTCTCTGCAAGAATTTCCATTTTCGGATTGTCAATATAATCTGCGTACCATCTTATTGATTCTATTACCAATAATGGGTCTGAACCATCATATCCAACGGTTTCAAATGCTAATATTTCTCCGTTATCATTCCCGAAGAACTGAAGCTCCGAAGGATCAGGTTCATAGGTGTCTTTACTTAAGCAATAAACTCTTACTTTTAAGTCTCCATCCCTATGACGAATTACATCTCTGCAATCATCCTTGGAATCTTTTACTAAAAAGAAAATGGATTGGTCCATAGCATCTATATTACAAATAAACTGTCACACGTGGCAAATGTTTTCGATAAAGCGGGCAAATAATGGTTTTTATGTTTGTTCAAACACATATTTCGGATAATAACCTTGCTTCCTGAGGTGATGTTTGCGACGATTTATGGGTTTTTAAATAGGTATTTTGATAGCCCTGAGGAGTATAACCGGTAATATTTTTAAAGCTTTTATGAAAACAACTGAAGTTGTTAAATCCCGACTCGAAACATACTTGTTTGATACTTTGATTATTGTCTAGCAGCAGTTTGCAAGCATATCCTATTCTGATTTCAAGTAAAAATTGGTTGTAAGTTTTTCCAGTTCGGGTTTTGAAATACCTGCAAAATGAGTTAGGTATTAAGCCCGTTACTGAAGCAATTTCTTTAAGCTCTATTTTTTTTGTGAAGTTCTTGAGAGTGAAGTTATAGATGGCGTTAAGTCTTTCATTTTCAGAGTCGTATTCATGATATCTAAATCCTATTGAAGATAAAAGAGTTAATTCATTAGTGTCGGCCAGAGCTGCCAGACATTCCATTAATGAAATGATTCGTCGAAAACCGTTCGATCGATGTACTTTGTCCATTAAAAGGATGATATTTTCGGCTCTTTTGCCAGAAATCAGGATACCTTGCTGCGCTTTTTCTATAAGAGCCTTTACAGCCCTGCTTTCCGGAAGAAGCAAGAATCGTTCGCCGATGAAATTTTCCTGGAAATGGATAACAGTAGAGTAGGGAATGCTGTCATCTTTGCCGTCATGATATTCGTCAAACATCCAGTAATGGGGTAAATTAGATCCTAGCAGAACCACATCACCGGCGACAAACTTTTTTATATGATCTCCGATAAATTGAGTTCCGCCTCCTTTATGAAAACAGATTAGTTCAATTTCAGGATGGTAGTGCCACCTGCAGTTAACATTAGGGATATCCTGTCTTACACTAAAAGAGGTTACCGGTTGGTGTGTAATCTTTAATAGTTGTGGTTTCATCCTAAATTTATTCTTGTTAAGTGCTTTAGCGTGCAAAATAAGATAATATTCCTTAATTTTTGATAGTGGAATTTATCTGGATTTTTCGATTAAGCTTTCCAATACTTAAATCTTAGGTTCTCTTTTCTTATTAAGAGATTTCGTATTCTTCGATTCTTGCTTTCAGCTGCCATATACGGATAATTTAAAAAACATATTTATGACGGCTGTCTAAGATTGTTATGACGGCCGTCATGATCTTCGTAACAATAAAAGATAAATTTGTCTTTTATTAACGAGATGTAATTTGGTCGGCGAGGCTGAGGGCAGTTCGTAAATGTGCGTTCAATTAACAATCACTATAGCAAAATGAAAATTTCATCAAACATCATCACTGCCTGCCTTATTAGCGGTACTCTTTTTATGTATGCGTGTGGCGGAGCTAGTCAGTCATCAGAATCGGAAGAGGCATCATCAAATACCTCTGAAACTTCGGCAACCGAGCAAGCGGTTGTAACAGATCCGGAGGCCAAGAGCGAAAGTAAAGGAGTTGGTCGGTTCACATCCGTTGAGATTGGACCTATCGATAAATCAATGGCAGCAAAAGGTGAAGCTGTTTTTTCGGCCAAGTGCTCAGCTTGTCATAAAGCTTCAGATGAAAAGGTAGTCGGTCCGGGTCTTAAAAACGTAACCTTAAGAAGAGAACCAGAGTGGATTATGAATATGATTACCAATCCGCAAGAAATGACTCAGAAAGACCCTGTAGCGAAAGCTTTGTTTGAAAAACATCTGGTACAAATGACCTTTCAAAATGCATCTGACGAGGAAACTCGCCAAATACTTGAATTCTTTCGCCAAAACGACGCTAAATAATTATATAAACCATGAATATCCTGATCAAGTACAAAAAAACATTAATTTTTGCCGCTGCCCTTGCTGCGAGCGGCTTTACGGCGTGTAAGCCGGGAAAGGTAAGTCAGGCAGCAGTAGGTGATGCCGCCAGCCGTGTATACGTAGCGCCTGGTAAGTACGACGAGCTTTATATGTTCGCTTCGGGCGGATTTAGCGGGCAAGTGGCTGCTTATGGAATTCCTTCGGGACGTTTATTGAAAGTTATTCCTGTGTTTTCACAAAATCCGGAGAATGGTTATGGTTATTCCGAAGAAACCAAGCCGATGTTAAACACCTCCCATGGTTTTGTTCCATGGGATGACTCTCATCATCCTCAATTGTCTAAAACAGATGGTCAGGATGATGGCCGCTGGTTATTCATCAATGGAAATAACACACCGAGAATAGCAAGAATTAACCTGGCTACATTTAAAACAGAAGAGATTATTGAACTTCCGAATGTAGGGGGTAACCATGCCTCTCCATTTTGCACAGAAAATACCGAATACATTGTGGGAAACACACGATTCAGTATTCCTTTAGATGCAAATGATGATGTGTCAATTAATTCTTACAAAGAAAATTTTAAGGGAGCCGCATCTTTCATAAAAGTTGATAAAGATAAAGGTACAATGAACCTTGCATTCCAGCTGATAATCCCGGGGTTCAACTATGACCTGGCACGGGCAGGCAAGGGTGTCTCCAAAGATTGGATTTTCTTTTCCACTTATAATACCGAGCAGGCTAATACTTTATTGGAAGTTAATGCGAGTCAGCGTGATAAAGATTTCATTATGGCTGTAAACTGGAGGAAAGCAGAAGAATTAGTAGCTCAGGGAAAGGGTAAGAAGGTACCAGCCAGATATGCACACAATGTTTGGGACGAGAAAACTCATTCGGCAACATCAACCATCAAAAATGATGTGTTAATGCTGGATATAAAGGATCACCCGGGAATTGTTTATTACATCCCATGTCCTAAATCACCACACGGTGCCGACGTTGACCCAAGTGGAGAGTATATTGCGGCCAGCGGTAAACTGGCTGCGGTGATTCCGGTGTTTTCATTCAAGAAGCTTCTTAAAGCGATAGAAACTAAGCAATTTGAAGATGCCGGCGCCGAAACAGGAATTCCGATTCTCAAGTACTCAGCAGTACTCGAAGGGGAAGTTGAAAAACCAGGCCTGGGACCGTTGCATACAGAGTTTGATGATCAGGGATATGCTTATACCTCTATGTTTGTATCTTCAGAGATAGTTAAATGGAAGGTTTCAACCCGCGAAATTATCGACCGTATCCCGACCTATTATTCTATTGGTCATTTATCTGTTCCGGGTGGTGACAATAAAAAGCCATACGGAAAATATGTTATCGCTCTGAATAAAATTACTAAAGACCGGTATTTATCAACAGGACCTGAGTTGACACAGTCTGCCCAGTTAATAGATATTACCGGCAATAAAATGAAGTTGCTGCTTGATTTTCCTACCATAGGTGAGCCGCACTATGCACAGTCAATTCCCGCAGAAAAAATAACCAAGAATCAGGTGAAGTTCTTCAAATTAGAAGAAAATCACCATCCCTATGCTACAAAATCTGAAAAAGAGGCGAGGGTGGTCAGAAAAGGAAATCGTGTTGATGTGTACATGACTGCAATTCGGTCGCATCTGGCACCTGACAATATAGAAGGGGTAAAAATGGGTGATGAGGTATATTTCCATGTTACCAATTTAGAACAAGATTGGGATGTTCCTCATGGATTTGCGGTGAAAGGATCTAACAATGCAGAGCTTTTAATAATGCCTGGTGAAACAGCTACTTTAAAATGGACACCGGATCGCGTGGCGATGTTCCCATTCTATTGTACTGATTTTTGTTCTGCGCTTCATCAGGAAATGTCAGGATATGTTCGGGTTTCTCCGAGGGATGCAAAGATTGCGCTCTCATATAAGTTGGGAGAGAATCCTGTTACAAAAAAATAGATACCTGAGGATGCTCGCAAAGATTCATATTATGCCAAATTTAATTCGGCATGACATGAATTGAATCATAAGATTCCGACTGACTTTCCATGATACAGTTACAAAGTTTCGGGCATCCTCTTTAAAACAATAATCTATGCAAATAAAATCAAGGATAGTAATTGCGCTAAGTGCGGTATTGATGTTGATGGCTTGCTTTTTACCCTTGTGGCAAATTGTTCTGGAAGCACCTCAGTATCCGGAGGGTTTAGGACTTAAAATTTGGCTTGGTGATATTACCGGTAATGTGGAACAAATTAATGGTTTAAATCACTACATAGGAATGAAACACATTGTTGTGGAAGATTTTATTGAATTTAAGATAGTTCCTTACATTTTCGGTGCGTTGGTGTTACTGGCCTTTATAACCTCAATTGTTGGCAATAAAAAAGTTTTATGGGTATTGTTTGCTTTTTTAATGCTTTTTGCGATTGTTGGGCTTCTGGATTTTTACATGTGGGAATATAATTACGGTCATAACCTCGACCCTAAAGCAGCAATTAGAATTCCCGGAATGAGCTATCAGCCTCCTTTAATAGGTTATCAGCAATTACTCAACTTTCTTGCAGGTTCTCTGCCGGATATTGGAGCAATATTAATTGCCATTGCAGGATTGATGATTTCCTGGACTATTTATTATGAACAACGACTAAAATCGCCTGCAAAATGAAAAATCTAATTGCGTGCGGACTTTCTATATGCGGTTTGTTCTTTTCCTGTTCTCGCGAACCTGAAGCTATCAATTATGGTAAAGATAATTGCGAGCACTGTAAAATGGCGATTATGGACGACAAATTTGGAGCTGAACTAGTAAGCTCAAAAGGAAAAGTACACAAGTTTGACGCCACCGAATGTATGGTGGCTTTTCTTCAGGCTAATACTGACCATTCAGAAAAAGCTTTATTGCTAACAGTTAATATAGCCAGACCCGGCACTTTGATTGACGCCAGGAAAGCGATTTACCTGAAAGACAGGATGTTTAAGTCGCCCATGGGCGGAAATTTAGCTTCCTTTACCTCGAGGCAATTAGCAGAAAACAATATGCAAAGTTCTGATGGTAAAATTCTGACATGGGAGGAACTTTTCGTTGATCAACAAATTAAGATTGCGGTAAAATGAGGTTTTTCAGCTTGATCGTTTGTTTTTTGCTTTCAGGAACTGTGCTAGGTAAAACTATTGTCGTTTCTCAAAAAACTACGATTAACTCCTTGCAAAAAGCCTTACAAATAGCTGTTAATGGTGATACAATTCTGGTTAAAAAAGGCCATTACACCTCCTTTAACACCATCATAAATAAAGAAGTTACTATCCTCGGAGCAGATTACCCCGTGTTAGATGCCCATTTCGCAGAAGAGGTTGTAACAATCAAGGCAAATAATGTGAAGTTTGATGGATTTCTTATCAAGAATTCTAAAACTGGCGCTATGCGAGACTTTGCGGGTATCCGTTTGAATAAAGTTCAGCATGTTACCATCAGCAATAACCGACTGCTGAATAACTTTTTTGGAATTTATTTATCCGACTCAAAAGATATTAAGATACATCATAATACCAGTAAAGGAACAAATACTCAGCTCGAATCGGGAAATGGTATCCACCTGTGGAAATGTGAGAGAATAAGCATACAAGACAACCACATCTCTGGCCATAGAGACGGTATATATTTTGAATTTGTACGAAAGACATTGATTGAAGGAAATTTCAGTGAAAAGAACTATCGTTACGGACTGCACTTTATGTTCTCAGATGATGATGTATATCTGCAAAATACATTTAAAAACAACGGTTCCGGAGTAGCCGTGATGTATTCCAAGCGCATAAAAATGAATCATAATATTTTTATCGAAAATTGGGGAAGCTCTATCTATGGTTTATTGCTCAAGGATATATCAAGTTGCCAGATCTCCAATAATCGCTTCATAAGAAATACAACAGGTATATACATGGAAGGCTGTGAGGGAATGGCGGTTAGCAAAAACGATTTCAATAACAATGGCTGGGCAATCCGTGTGCTGGCAAACTGTGCAAACAGCAGTTTTACTGGCAATAATTTCAAGGCTAACTCTTTCGATGTTACCACAAATGGCTCACTGAACCTGAATCACTTTCAAGATAATTATTGGGATAAATATGAGGGCTATGATCTGAACAAGGATGGCATTGGCGATATTCCTTATCGTCCGATCAGTTTATACGCTCAGATCATGGAGCAGATTCCTCAAAGTGTCATGCTGATGCGCAGCTTCATCGTGAACCTGTTAGATAAAGTCGAACGGTCCATTCCATCAATAACTCCTGAATCTGTTAAAGATCAACAACCGCGAATGAAACAATGGATGAATTAATCGAAATACGAAACCTTAAAAAGTCGTTCGGAAAGTTTGAAGTGCTAAAAGGCATTAATTGCAGCTTTAAATCGGGTAGGGTGGTAGCTGTTCTTGGTCCGAATGCCTCAGGTAAAACCACGCTAATCAAATCTATTTTAGGGATGGTAATTCCTGATAGCGGACAGATATTCTTCCAGGGACAACCCGTTATAAATACCTATGAGTACAAAAGAAATATAGGTTATATGCCGCAGATAGGCCACTTTCCTGATAATATGAGAATCGGGCAGTTGTTTGATATGATGAAAGACATCCGAAATTCTTACGACGGATTAGATACAGATCTTATCGAGACGTTTAATTTAGAGGGCATGTTTAATAAACGAATGCACACATTATCTGGTGGTACACGCCAAAAGGTGAGCGCTGCCTTAGCATGCTTATTTAACCCTAAAGTTCTCATTTTAGATGAACCTAGTGCGGGATTAGATCCTCTGGCGGCGGAGCATCTTAAAGATAAAATTCAGAAAGAAAAAGCTAAGGGTAAATTAATATTAATCACTTCTCATATCATGAGCGAGGTAGATGAAATTGCTGACGAGGTAATGTATCTTTTTGAAGGGCAGGTTAAATTTTACAGGTCCTTGCGAGAGATTAAGATGTCAACGGGCGAAGAAAAATTGGGCAAGGCTTTAACAAAGATTTTGGTGTGACTATGTTTAAAATTGCAAAATATACAATTCTTGATATTGTTAAAAGTAAAGTTTTAATAGCATACACTTTATTACTTGCCATTATTTGTCTGAGTATTTTTATGGCTGATGCTGATGTAACGAAAGGGCTGGTAAGTGTTACTACGGTGGTGATGATTATTGTTCCGCTGGTTAGTATTGTTTATGCTACAACTTATTATTTTAACGCATACGAGTTTACCGAATTACTTGTTTCGCAGCCGATAAGCCGAAAAGATATTTTAATGGGGAAATTTATGGGAATCAGTATTTCCATTTTGGGAGCCTTTGCGGTGGGTGTTTGTATACCGGTGGCAATTTTTGCGTTTTCGGCTACAGGTTTAACAATGATGCTGTCCGGAGCTTTGCTTACACTGAGCTTTATCTCGCTAGCTTTTTTGGCTTCCACCAAAACTCGCGATAAAGCTAAAGGAATTGGAATAGCCTTAATGATCTGGTTTTATTGCTCGATTATTTTTGACGGCCTGGTACTGCTTTTTTTGTTTGCTTTTAACGAGTATCCGCTAGAAAAAGCTATGATAGTCATCACCGCTTTAAATCCAATAGATATCGCGAGGATTTTGATTTTACTTCAGCTGGATATATCTGCTTTGATGGGTTATACAGGAGCTCTTTATCAGCAATTTTTTGGAAGTGGATCAGGCTTTGTCTTTTCGCTGTTTATGCAAATAATTTGGATTACAATACCTATTTGGATTTCTTTGAAAATATTTAAAAACAAGGATTTATAAGGTTCGGAAAAGCTGAATCCCTCCAAGATGCTTGTTTTTAAATGGTCGTCGCCTGCCTTGTTAAAATTTGCGAAATTGCCGGACGAAAACACTCTTGATGTGTATAAAATTCCCCGCATCGAGGTGAATTCCCCGTATTGTGATTTAGCTTTTTTGAAAACAGGGCATTGTGTGATACTTTTAAGCTTGGCATTGCGTTTGTAAATGTTTAGGTGCCCTCCCAAAGGGCATGTTTTTCATAGGTAGATGTAGGGTCGAATTTAAATATTCGACCCTTTTTTTTGTTCTCCCTACAACCTTAAGTCTGTAATGTTTTGAATTAGTTTTTATTTATTTGACTGAAAATCAGTATTTTGAGATAAATGCGTGTTCAAACTGGTTTTTTTCTCCAAATAAATTTGCAGCGTATAACTTTATATCTATATTTGTAGTGCCCTCCCAAAGGGCATGTTTTTCATAGGTAGATGTAGGGTCGAATTTAAATATTCGACCCTTTTTTATTGTCTAACCTTTTCAATGCTGTTTTGTTAAGAATTCTGATGAGGAAAAAAAAGATAGTTGTTGCAGTATCGGGTGCTAGTGGGGCCGTTTATACAAAGGTTTTATTTGATAAGTTAGTAGGCCTTCAATCCGAAATTGATGCTATTGGGGTTGTGATGTCTGAAAATGCCAAAGAAGTTTGGAAATATGAATTGTCAGAAGATTCTTATTTACAATATCCCTTTAAATTTTATTCAAAGTCTGATTTTACTGCGCCATTCGCATCAGGTTCGGCAATGTTTGATACGATGATTATTTGTCCATGCTCGATGGGGACGCTCGGCAGAATTGCTGCTGGTGTTTCGGACGACTTAACAACAAGGGCAGCAGACGTAATTTTAAAAGAGCGGCGAAAGCTAATTCTTGTGGTGAGAGAAACTCCCTATAATCTTATTCATATTAATAATATGAAAACTGTGACTGAAGCTGGTGGAATTATTTGTCCGGCCAGTCCTTCTTTTTACAGTCGTCCACCCAGCATCGAAGCTGTAGCTGCAACTGTTATCGACCGCGTGTTAGATTTGGCAGGTTTGACAAATGCTTCTTATCGATGGGGTGGGAAAGACTAACGAATAATCTCATAATGAGAGTGTAAAAACTCTTTTTCCACGTCCTTTTTCGGGCCAAATTCTTATCTTTGCGACTTGATTATGAGCAAAAAAGTTGCGTTTTATACATTAGGCTGTAAATTGAATTATTCCGAAACTTCAACAATCGGAAGGCAGTTTAATCAGGCTGGTTTTTCGACAGTTGACTTTACAGATACACCTGATGTTTATTTAATCAATACATGCTCTGTTACCGATAATGCGGATAAGAAATGCCGCAAAGTGGTCAAAGAAGCGCTTAAGTACTCGCCCGGTGCTTATATTTTAATTGTAGGATGTTATGCACAATTAAAGCCAAAGGAAATTTCCGAAATCCCAGGAGTTGACATGGTGTTAGGGGCAGCCGAGAAATTTCAGATTATTGATTACCTGACCAATCTTACCAAAAATCCCAAAGCGATAGTTTATAATCAGCCCATCGCCGAAGCAAAAGCATTTAATGCCTCTTACTCTTACGGAGATCGCACCCGGACATTTTTAAAGGTTCAGGATGGCTGTGATTATTCCTGCACGTTTTGCACTATTCCACTGGCAAGGGGTTCGAGCAGAAGCGACACTATAGAGAATATCATTAAACAAGCAGAAGAGATCGCCGACTCGGGTGTGAAGGAGATAGTTCTTACCGGTGTAAATATTGGCGATTTTGGAATTCGGGAAGGTAAAAGAGAAGATAAATTTTTGGATCTGGTAAAAGCTCTGGATGAAGTTCAAAGAATTAATAGGATCCGAATTTCTTCGATTGAACCGAATTTATTGACCAATGAAATTATAGAATTTGTTGCAAGCTCGAAACGCTTTGTGCCTCATTTTCATATACCGCTTCAATCTGGCTCCGATAAAATTCTGTCGCTGATGCGCAGGAGATATAAAAGAGAATTGTATGTAGAGCGGGTGGCTAGGATTAAAGAAGTGATGCCGGATTGTTGCATCGGAGTAGATGTGATCGTTGGTTTTCCTGGTGAAACCAGGGAAGATTTTATCGACACCTATAATTTTTTGAACGAATTAAATATCTCATATCTGCACGTTTTCACCTATTCAGAAAGGGAAAATACATTAGCAGCAGAGATGCAGGGTTCAGTACCAGGTTCTCAACGAGCCGATAGAAGTAAAATGCTTCATATTCTTTCTGAAAAAAAACGAAGATCTTTTTATGAATCGCAGGTAGGTAAATCTGCTCAGGTTTTATTCGAAGGCGACCACAAAGATGGGTTGATGCATGGTTTTACATCTAATTATGTGAAAGTTCAGGCCAAATACGATCCGGTACTTGTGAATGAACTGAAATGGATAAAGTTAGAGGCTGTTTCGCCATCGGGCGAGGTTGAAATATCAGAAACAGCAGAAGTTCTGGTTCACTAAGGTATATGTTTTTCCAAACATCCCATTATCTTTGGGGATGTTTCCGACCCTATCGTATCTAATCGAATATTTAACAGGTGTTAATATTCCACTACCAATTCAAACTTTTGGCTTTTTTGTGGCGCTGGCGTTTGTAGCTGCATATCTGGCATTTTCTGAAGAATTAAAACGCAAAGAAGCAGAAGGATTAATTCATCCTTTTACAACTAAAGTTACTATTGGAGAAGCTCCTTCTACATGGGATTTAATTATAAACGGCTTTTTTGGGTTTTTAATAGGATACAAACTTCTCTATGCGATTTTAAATTATACGGCATTTGTAGATAATCCTCAGGAATTTATCCTTTCGACAAAAGGAAATTTCTTCGGTGGACTTATTGTCGCAGGAATATTTGCCTACCTGGCCTACTCAGATAAAAAGAAACAACAACTTCCTAAACCTAAAGAAGTTGAAACAACCGTTCGCCCCCATGAATTAATGAGCAGCATAGTTGTATGGGCAGCGGTTTGGGGCTTCATTGGTGCGAAGGTTTTTCATAACCTGGAATATATTGAAGACTTCATGCGCGATCCGATTGGAGGATTGCTTTCATTTAGCGGATTGACATTTTATGGGGGATTGATATGTGGTGGTGCTGCCGTAATTTATATTGCTAACAAACATGGAATAAAACCAGCACATATGTTTGATGTGGGTGGCCCCGGAATAATGTTAGGTTATGCGGTAGGACGTTTGGGTTGTCATATGTCCGGTGATGGTGACTGGGGTATTAACAATATAGCTCCAAAGCCTTCCTGGTTGAGCTGGGCGCCCGATTGGATGTGGGCGTTCAAATTTCCGCATAATGTAATAAATGAAGGGGTGCCTATTAAAGACTGTATTGGGAAATACTGCGCCGAATTGCCTGTTCCCGTATATCCCACCTCGTTTTATGAAGTGGTAGCAGGGCTTATTTTGTTCGCTTTCATGTGGTCAATTCGCCGCAGACTTAAACCTGCGGGTATGATGTTTTCTCTTTACCTCATCCTGGCCGGAATAGAACGTTTCCTGATCGAAACAATCCGTGTAAATTCTTTGTACCATGCTTTTGGATTAGCATTCACACAGGCTGAACTAATTTCGGTAATTATGGTTTTACTGGGAATTGGAGGAATTATTTGGTCCATAAATAATCATAAGAAAAGTCATCCTGTACAAGCATGAATTTAGAGACATTGACGAAGGATGTTATTAGTCTTTCGAAAGAAGTAGGGGCTTTTATCAGAGAAGAAGCTCAAAAATTTAAGATCAGCGATATTGAGTACAAAGGGCATAGTAATCTGGTATCCTATGTAGATAAAACAGCTGAAGAAAAGATCGTAAAAAGACTTTTAGAGTTACTGCCGGAAGCGGGGTTTATCACCGAAGAGGAAACTATTAACAAAACTGGCGAAGTTTATAACTGGATTGTTGATCCGCTTGACGGAACCACCAATTTTATGCACGGTCTTCCTGTGTTTTCTGTAAGTATTGCATTAGAAAAGAATAAGGAATTGGTGCTTGGCGTTGTGTACGAAATTAATCTTGATGAATGCTTTTATGCCTGGAAAGATGGAGGGGCCTATGTAAATGACAGGCGAATTGGCGTCTCTCCGCATGAAGAGTTTTCTAAGACCCTTATTGCGACCGGATTTCCGTATTATAATTTTGAGAAAGAGGACCAGTATCTCAATATCGTACGTGAGTTAATGCAGCAATGTCATGGAATCCGGCGTATGGGCTCTGCTGCTGTGGATATGGCTTATGTTGCCTGCGGCAGGTTCGATGCCTATTTTGAATACAATATCAATCTTTATGATATTGCTGCCGGGGTCGTAATTGTGAGAGAGGCTGGCGGAACTGCTTTTAACTTTTCTGGCGAAAATGAATTTTTTACTTCCAGGGAAATTATTGCTTCAAATGGTAAAATAGGTGGGGCGATGAAGGAAGTGATTCAGAGACATTTTTTTAAATAGAGAATTATTTCGATACAAAAGCAAAAAAAAAAACACAAAGAGCGCAGATTAATACCTTGCGCTCTTTGTGTTTGTAATTATTTTGCGATGCCTTAAATTTTACATGGCTTCCGCAACAACTTCCTGAACCTCAGGAACCATTCGTTTAAGCAAACTTTCAATACCGGCTTTAAGCGTAAAAGTTGAAGACGGACAGCCGCTACAAGAGCCTCTAAGCTCAACCGTTACCAAACCTTCTGCAAATGATTTAAAGCTAATTGCCCCGCCATCCTGTTCAACAGCAGGACGTACATAATCATGTAGTATTTGTTGAATTTTTATTTCAGTTTCTGAACCTTCGAACGAAGGTGCTTCATCTGAATTCGCAATATCTTGCACTTTTAGCTCTGATTCAACTGCACCCTTTACAAATTCTTTTAAAATGGGTTCAATATCAGCCCATTCTGCATCTTCAGTTTTTGTAATAGTTACAAAATTGCTTGCGAAGAATACGCCATTTACGAAATTGAACTTATACAGTTCTTTAGCAAAAGGCGAACTTTCTGCGCTTGCTTTAGTTGCATAATCAGCGCTGCCGTTTAATAAAAGCTTATTCACCAGAAACTTCATAGTAGCCGGATTCGGCGTAGTTTCTGTGTATACATTTATATTTCCTGTCATTGTAGCTATTTCTGAGTTTTAACTATGCAAAAATACCAATTTTCGGGCCAGTTAAATGAAGACTGCCAGCTTTTTACTTGTTTATGACTGCTTAATTTATCCCTGTATACGATGCCGGGCTGATCCTTTTTATTTCTTCTTTCACGCTTTCAGAAACATCCAGTGTTTCAACAAACTCAGAAATCGTTCCGGCATTTACTTTCTGATTTGTCCGGGTAAGCTCTTTTAACGCTTCGTATGGATTCGGATAGGCTTCTCTGCGCAAAATTGTTTGAATTGCTTCAGCAACTACAGCCCAGTTATCTTCTAGAACGTTCGATATCACATTTTCATTCAATAATAACTTTCCTAAACCTCGTTGAGTTGATTTTATAGCTATTAATGTATGTGCAACAGGTACGCCAATGTTTCTTAAAACAGTTGAATCTGTTAAATCTCTCTGTAACCGTGAAATTGGAAGTTTAGCCGACAGATGCTCAAACATTGCGTTAGCCAGACCTAAATTGCCTTCAGAGTTTTCGAAATCTATAGGGTTTACCTTATGCGGCATAGCCGAAGACCCTACTTCGCCAGCTTTTATTTTCTGACGAAAGTAATTCATTGAAATATACGTCCACATATCGCGATCCAGATCAAGAATGATGTTATTGATCCGTTTTAAAGCATCGCATTGAGCCGCAAAATTATCGTAATGCTCAATCTGAGTGGTGTATTGCGATCTGTTTAACCCAAGTGTATCGTTTACAAACTTATTCGCGAATGTTCTCCAGTCGATATTAGGATAAGCCACAAAATGTGCATTAAAGTTGCCGGTTGCTCCGCCAAATTTTGCCGAATAAGGAATAGCTTTCAGTTGTGTCAATTGTACTTCAAGGCGCTCAACATACACCAATATCTCTTTGCCTAAACGTGTTGGAGATGCTGGCTGGCCATGGGTGTGAGCCAGCATAGAAATATTTTTCCACTCGTCCGCTCTCGATTTCAAATTTGCAATCAAATCATTCAAAGCAGGCAAATACGTTTTTTCTATCGCCAGCTTAAATGAATGAGGAATCGAGGTATTATTAATATCCTGAGAAGTGAGACCAAAGTGAATGAATTCTTTATGGTCGCCTAACCCTAATTTATCAAATTCTTCCTTGATGAAATATTCTACAGCCTTTACATCGTGATTTGTAATGCTCTCGATGTCTTTAATTCGTTGGGCGTCTTCTTGTTTGAAGTTCTTATAAATATCTCTTAATTGCTTGTATTTGTCTTTAGGAAAGTCCTGTAATTGCGGTAGGGGCAGTTCGCATAGAGCGATAAAATATTCTATTTCAACATAAACTCTGTATTCTATTAATGCAGCTTCGGAAAAGTAGTCGGCAAGCTCTTGTGTGGTTTTCCGATAGCGTCCATCGATAGGAGAAATAGCGTATAAGGGCGATAAGCTCATGAAATGTAAATTTGGGCGCAATTTACAGTTTTAGTTACACACACCCAATAAATGATCGTGCATTAAGTGTATGTTAATTTTCTTTCGGAAACTTTGGAATTAAAAAAAGTTTCCATAGTTTTGTCGAGAATTTAAGGTGAACGTTTTTGATGGAGTTAAAGGAAAGAATATTGACAGATGCAGATGAGTTGTTTTGCACATTCGGAGTAAAGCGTATTACGATGGATGATATTGCAAGGCAGCTTGGGATTTCTAAAAAAACTATTTATCAGCATTTTAAAGACAAAAACGAGCTGGTTTATACCCTCTTTCAAAGTATGCTTGAAAAGCAGATGAAAGTAATGGATGCGAATACAGCTACCGCAATTAATGCAGTTGAAGAAGTTTTCCTGGTTGTAACACATTTGCAGGAAATGTTGTCTAAAATGAATCCAATGATTTTTTACGATCTGCAACGCTATCATCCGGAGGTATGGGCATTATTTAAGAATTTCAGATATGCTTATATGAAGGATTGCCTGATGAAAAACTTAAAATGGGGCATTGACGAAGGATATTTTCGTAAAGAATTGAATCTGGAGATTATTGCAGTAATGCGCTTGGAGCAAGTGGATATGATATTTAATCAGATAGTATTTCCGCCAGGCAAGTTTATGATTTTGGATGTAATGACAGAAATTACTGAGCATTACCTGTATGGCCTTTGCACCTTGAAAGGACACAAATTAATTAACGAATACAAACAAATAACAGAAGAATAAAAATAAGAACATGAGATTTACGATAATATCCATCCTTCTGATTCTGGGCTCAATAACTGGGAAATCGCAGAATATTGAGCAGGGGAAAGCCTTTCAGTTTAATCTTCAGGAGTGTTTGGAATATGCCTACAAGAACAATGATTCTTTGAAAAATGCACAGCTTGATATTGAAAGTGCGAAGTATAAAGTAAAGGAAACAGTTGGAATTGGGTTGCCCCAAGTAAGCGGTACTGCCAGTTTTCAGGATTATATAAAGGTGCCGAAAATTCCATTCCCAAGCTCGGAATATGGTTTGCAAAACTACCTTTTTGAAAACCGAGTGCAACTTCGGGATAAACAAACAAATGCCGTTGTTGATGCCCCTGCCCCTACAGCGGATCAATTTACTCTCTTCGGATTTCAACAAAAGTATAACGCAAATTATGCGCTGAATGTAAGTCAGTTGCTTTTTAACGGAACTTATTTGGTTGGCCTGAAAGCTTCAAAAACCTTTAAGGAGCTAAGTGAGAAAAACTATACCCGGTCTAGAATTTCAACAACAGTTGCGGTTACTAAAGCATATTACCAGGTTTTGGTAAGTAATGAGCAATTGCGTTTACTTGATGCTAACTTAAAGCAATTGAGTCAGCAGGTTAAGGAGACGACCCAGCTAAACAAGCAGGGCTTTGTAGAGAAGATAGACCTCGATAGGTTACGGGTTTTATACAATAACTTAAATACCAGCAGGGAAAATACTGAGAGATTACTTGTACTATCTACTCAGTTACTTAAGTTTCAAATGGGAATGCCAGTAACAGAAGAGTTGACAGTGAAAGACAAAATAGAGAATATCAGTCTTGATATCACGTCCTCGCTGGCTGTGGATACATCTGCATATAAAAACAGGATTGAATATAGCTTATTGGAAACTCAATCCAGATTGAATCAGTTGGATCTTCAGAGAATTAAATCGCAAGGTTTACCCTCTTTGGCAGCTATTGGAAGTACTGGAAATTCTTATCAGTCCAGTTCTTTTAAGAATCTGTTTGACATGAATTTACCTTCTGTATACATCGGAGTTCAGTTAAGTGTACCAATTTTTTCAGGTTTTCAACGGACCTATCAGATAAAACAAGCACGAATAGCCCTTCAAAAAACCAACAATGTTTTAAACGTGGCCAAAAACGGTTTCCTTCTTCAGCAGGAGCAAGCTCGGATAACTTACCAGAATAGCATAAAATCATTAGATAACCAGAAAGCTAATATGGATCTGGCCCGTCAGGTTCTTAATGTATCAAAAATTAAGTATAAGGAAGGCGTAGGTTCCAGCATTGAAGTTACACAGGCACAAACAGAACTCGAAACAGCCGAAAATAACTATATCCAGGCATTATTTAACGCCCTTGTAAGTAAAGTAGATTTAGATAACGCTTACGGACATATTCAATAATCTTATCATCAAACAGAAATGAAAAAAATAATTTATCTGACCATCATAGTGTTAATTGCCGCTTGCGGAAAGCCGAAAGATAAAAAGGCTGAATTAGCAGAGCTAAAAAAAGAACGAACTGAGCTTGATAAAAAAATCATGGTTCTTGAAAAAGAAGTTGGTGTTAAAACTACTCAGACAGTGACTGATGTCGCTGTGCAGGAAATTGTCCCAGCAACATTCAAAAACTATCTCGAAGTTCAGGGGAGGGTTGATGCAGAACAAAATGTACAAGTTAACCCTGAAACACCCGGCGTTATAACAAGTATTTATGTTTCGGCCGGACAGCGTGTTAGTCGCGGACAAGTTTTGGCACAACTGGATGATAAAGTTTTGCGCCAGAGTATATCGCAAATGCAAACTCAGCTAGAACTAGCTAATTCATTGTACCGTCGCCAGAAAAATCTATGGGATCAAAAAATTGGTACCGAAGTGCAATACCTCACTGCTAAAAGCCAGAAAGAAGGGATTGAAAGACAAATGGGTGTATTGCGGTCTCAGCAGTCCATGTATAAAATGAAATCGCCTATTTCGGGAACGGTTGATAAGATGGATTTAAAGTTAGGACAGGCTGTATCTCCGGGCATGCCAGGCATCACGGTAGTGAATACAAGCAACTTAAAAGTTGAAGCAGATGTTGCGGAATCATATGCAGGTCGTGTTAACCAGGGCGATGAAGTGGAAGTTATCTTACCTGATGTACCCGATAGTTTAAAAACCAAGGTGAGTTTTGCATCGAGAGTTATTGATCCTGTATCAAGGAGCTTTAAGGTTGAGATCAAGCTTCCTGCAAGAAATGTGTATCGGCCAAATATGCTGGCTGTGCTGCGAATAGTAGATTACAAAGTTACTAACGCTATTACAGTGCCTGTTAACGCTATTCAAAAGTCGGAGACCGCAGATTATGTCTTCGTAGCAGAGAATGGAAAGGCAAAACGCGTGAATGTAAGAACTGGTAAAGTTTCTGATGGAAAGGCGGAAATTCTTGTAGGCCTTAAAGCCGGAGATAAGGTTGTTGTAAGTGGAATGCAGGATTTGAACGAAGGTGAACCTGTTAAGTTCTAATCAGTCTTTTAATTAACAAACTAACAAAATGAAAGACGTTAACAAAGAGTTTGGCCCATCAAGTTGGGCTATAGATAATAAGACGGCAATTTATGTATTGGTGTTCATTTTAGCCATAATGGGTTATTCTGCATACCAAAGCTTGCCGAAAGAAAATTTCCCGGAGGTTATTATTCCGAAGATATTCGTACAAACAATTTATCCGGGCACTTCGCCTGCAAATATCGAGAACCTTGTCACAAAGCAGATCGAGAAGCAGTTAAAGTCGACCAAGGGGTTAAAAAAAATTACTTCGAATTCGTATCAGGATGTTTCAATAATCACCGCTGAGTTTAATACGGATGTAGAAATAAGTGATGCCAAGCAACTGGTAAAAGATGCTGTTGATAAAGCGGACCTTCCGACAGATCTTCCTGACGATCCCGTTATTCAGGATGTCAACTTAGCGGATCTTCCGATTATGTACGTCAATGTTTCTGGCGATTATGATTTAAAACGATTAAAGGAATATGCTGATGACCTGGAAGATAGAATTGAAGGATTAAAAGAGATATCAGGGGTCGATATTGTTGGCGCACTTGACCCTGAAGTTCAAATCAATGTCGACCTGAATAAAATGGCGGCTGCCAAGATCTCATTTTTTGATATCATGCAGACAGTGGGCAGTGAAAACCGCACCATTTCTGGTGGTACAGTGAAAATGGATGGTGTTAGGCGTACAATAAATGTAAAGAATGAATTCAAGAGTGCTGACGAAATTGCCAATCTTATTATAAAGACTCCAACTGGGGGATCTGTCTATCTGAGAGACATTGCTGAAGTGAAGGATGCATTTAAAGAACAGGAGAGTTACGCCCGTTTATATGGGAAAAACGTAATTACCCTGAATGTTAAAAAACGTAGTGGAGAGAATCTAATAGAGGCTTCTGATAAAATTAACGCATTAATTGCGGAAATGAAGGGAAAAGAACTTCCTTCTGATCTAATTATAACAGTCACGGGTGATCAATCAGATCAAACCAGGGTAACACTGCATGATCTGATCAATACGATTATCATTGGCTTTATTCTGGTAACGGTAATCCTGATGTTTTTTATGGGGGTTACAAATGCCTTATTTGTGGCGCTTTCCGTTCCGTTATCTATGTTCGTGGCGTTCTTGACAATGCCTATGTTAGGGGCCGTGTTCGATTTCAATTTTACAATGAATATGATCGTCCTTTTTGCATTCCTACTGGGATTGGGAATTGTAGTGGATGATGCGATTGTGGTAATTGAAAACACGCACAGGATTTTCGATAATGGAAAAGTGCCGATTGTGAAAGCTGCAAAGACAGCGGCAGGAGAGGTTTTCCTTCCGGTATTGTCGGGTACCTTAACCACATTGGCTCCATTTATACCTTTGCTTTTCTGGCCCGGTATTATTGGAGAGTTCATGTTTTTCCTTCCAATAACACTTATTATAACTTTGCTGGCATCCTTGCTTGTTGCATATATCATTAATCCGGTTTTTGCGGTCGACTTTATGCATCCGCACGATGAAAATTCACATGTGAAACCGAGTTTTGATAGAAGTACAAAGCGTGCAATGATAATTTTTGCAGGTCTTGCTGTTATATCTTACCCAATAAATTTTGGTCTGGGAAATTTTGTTGTAATTATAGCTTTATTATACCTTCTTAATCATTTTTACCTTACAGGAGTGATTGAGAGGTTTCAGAAAAAAACCTGGCCAGCATTTCAGGATAGGTATGTAAAGCTTTTAGTTTGGGCCTTGAAACGCCCCCGCACTATGCTCTTGTCGACTGTGGGACTGCTTTTCTTCACAATTGGCCTGATGGTGATCGTTCCGCCAAAAGTGGTGTTTTTCCCAACAGCCGATCCAAACTTTGCCTTTGTGTATGTTTCGATGCCAATAGGTACCGAT
>CBFGOI010000014.1:0-64641 GCA_965650335.1 uncultured Pedobacter sp.
AATTCTAATGGTGCAAGTTGGAGCGAATCTGCTTTAGAAGTTCAGGGTTCTAATAATCCCGCTATTGCTTTTCATTGGCCTAGCCAATATGCAGCCTCTTTGTATATGGATGCAGGCGGTACCCTAAAATGGGGTGGTAATGGTATTAATGTCAATGGTTCAATCAGTGCTGGCATCGCCTCTTTTACAGGTAGGTTGGTATTGCAGCTATTAAGCTCGATCCTGATTCCAAACTTACAGTAGGCGGTAAAATCAGTTCACGTGAAGTAAAAATAACCGTAGATGCTGGTGCTGATTTTGTATTTGCCAAGGGTTACACCCTTAAGCCTCTTTCTGAGGTAGCAGATTACATCTCAGTAAACAAACATTTACCTGAAATAGCTTCTGCGGATGAAATGAAGAAGCAGGGTTTGGAGCTGGGTGAAATGAATATAAAACTTTTGCAAAAAATTGAGGAACTCACTTTATACATGATTGACTTCAATAAGAAGATGGAGGTGATGCTGGAAGAAAATCAAAGACTGAAAAAAGAAGTTGCCCAACTAAAAGAAAATGAATGAACCTGGTCGGCCTTTATTTCAAAAAGTATATAAACGCTAAAGCCGCTCTACGGAAAGTTTAATCTTCACTGCCTAGTGAGGTCTTCGTTGATTTAGTTTAAAGCCATACACAATCAGATTTTCGGCATATTTCATTGCAGACATTAAAGACTTGTTGTAATGTGTTTTTGAGTTACACACAAAAATTAGCTTTTGTGGCTTATTTATTTTTTCTTCTACATTAGTGGTAAACTTAATTTATCACAATGAAATCACTTTTATTTAACATAGCACTGCTGCTAAGTCTTTCAATCTCTTTTAGTTCTGTATTTGCTAATCCTGATCGTACTGATAAGGACAATGAGGTATTACAAGTAAGAAACCTTGAAATTGAGCGATCAAATATCTTTTGGCGGTATTTGATAAATACTCGGAAGAATAACAAATTTGACACTTATTTGCCACTAACAGGAGGAACACTTACCGGAAATATTGAAATAGCTGGTGATTCCAATAAGGGAGTTTTAATTAACTCGATGTACAACAATGAAAATAATAGGAATTGGGCAATTATAAACAACTATCATAACTGGGGCGAATTAGCATTTGTTCAATCGACCTCCAATGGAGCAAATCCTATTTTTTCCGGAATCAAAAGACTTAGCATCGACGTTAACGGTAATACAACTCTTGGAGGTGCATTAACCGGTACATCTGCCACGTTTACGAATGCGAGAATCGGTGCTTTTGTAGGCGATGCTTCCTATAGCAGATTTGGTCATTCCGCTGCGGAGGAAAACACAGCTTTCGGATATATGCAGAGAAATGATGGCGTTATCTTTTTTAAAAGCAGCTCAGATATTCATGTTCAGTCGCCAATTATCGGAACATCTGCGACGTTTAGTGAAAATGTCATTGCTCCATTCTTAAAAGCTGAAACCACATTTCCAAAGATTGACCTTGTCGGTCTGCAAGCTGCTGGCAGAAATTATTCATTGACTTCTTACATTTTAGGAGTTACTAATGCTGGGTTTGCTATCAGAGATAATACCGCTTCTATAAACGTTTTTACAATAGATGCTGCTAATAATTTTACTCTTGCGGGACCATTAAGCGGAACGTCTGCAAACTTCAAAGTTGATAATATCTCAGATCTTGGAGCGCAGGTGTCTATCACTAATGGTCACGGCAATCAGAATGGGTCTGTACGATTAAATTTAGGCAATGCAGGTGCTGTGTCCTGGATAAAAGGGCTAGTTACTGGAGCTAACACTAATGGAGGTAGTGCAATGGTGTTTGGAGTGCCTTCTTCAAATACGGATGGCATTGAACGAATGAGGATTGATGCTAATGGAAATTTATGCATTGGGACTATCAACCCTAAAGGTTATAAGTTAGCTGTCGCAGGTAACGTAATAGCCGAATCTGTAAAAGTAGCACTTCAAGGCAGCTGGCCTGATTATGTATTTAAGTCAGAAAATAAACTCCTTTCGCTACCTGAAGTAGAGAAGTATGTGCGAGAAAAAAGTCATTTGCCTGAGATGCCATCTGAAGCAGAGGTTAAGAAAGAAGGAATAGACCTTGGTCAAATGGATGCGAAACTGCTAAAGAAGATCGAGGAATTGACACTGTATATGATTGAACAGAATAGGGACTTTACAGAGATGCGTAAAGCACTAGACGCTCAAAATAAATTAGTTCAGCTTCAGAATGAACGCATTGCAACTCTGGAGAAACAAATTAAATAATAACAATCAACCTTATCACAATGAAGACAATTATTACAACTGTTTTTGCAACACTGAGTGCTGTTTGTAGTTATTCGCAAACTTATACAGCTCCTAATGGAGATGTAGGTATCGGCACAACTACCCCTACAGAAAAGTTAGATATACATGGAAAAACAGTGGTAAGAAATACCCTATTTACTGTTGGGCCTGTTCACGGTTTCACACCTTATTATGGAGCATCATTTTATATTGATAACAATGGAGGTCCCAGCTATTTTAATTTATCGGGAGGAAGCGTGGGAATAGGTACCGCCGCACCCCAGTCAAGACTCCATATAAAACAATTATCGGAAGGATTTAATGGTGGCTTAAAACTCGAGCGTTCAGAGAACGGGGTAACCTGGTCCACTGTAGTAGGTGGCGACAATAAGCTGTATTTTGGAAATGCATCAGCCCCAGGGAATGATTTTTCTACCGCGTTTTCGATAGATATAGCAGGAAATGCAATCTCTACTGGACATGTCTCGGCAATGACAGGTTCTGATGGAGGTTTCCAGAGTTCTACATATAGTGCAGGACATAATAATATATGGCGATTCGGGAATGCCACAGAATACGGAATAGCATATTATCAAGGGACCGGATATCCATGGGGAAGAGATGCGATAGGGTTTCATTTTGGAGATAGAAACAGCCCGAAGTTTTATATCCAGGATAATGGTAGTGCAACCTTTACTGGAGTTTTAACCGGTAAATCTGCTCTGTTTACAGATGCATTATCAGTAAACAAACCTGGTTCACCAAAAGGTTTAAATCTTGCTGAATTTGATACATATGCTAACATGCGAGTTATTTCTAACGCAGAAACGTCTGGAGTAAATGCAGATGGAATGTGGATTGGTTATAATAATGGAAATAGTGGTGTAACACGATTATTCGGGGGCGGGTCAACTTCACAATCAATTATCTTAAATGGTACAACTGTTTCCTTATTACACCCTTTATCAGGGACGACTGCAACGCTTAGTGGAAATATAGAAACATCTAACGGTTTAGGTAATTATGTTCGGTTGGGCGGCACTGGAACAAGTGCTTCTTATCTAAAAGCTTTTGAAACTCATTTTACTGTGGGAAATGTTTATTCTGGTGGTTCACTTGGATTAGTGGCTGGAAATGCCGAACAAGTTACAATTGCACCAAATGGAAGTGCAACTTTTACAGGACAGGTCTCGGCAATGACAGGTTCTGATGGAGGTTTTCAGAGTTCTACATATAGTGCAGGACATAATAATATATGGCGATTCGGGAATGCCACAGAATACGGAATAGCATATTATCAAGGGACCGGATATCCATGGGGAACAGATGCGATAGGTTTTCATTTGGGAGATAGAAATAGCCCTAAGTTCTTTGTGCAAAATAACGGAAATGCAACTTTAGCTGGTTCACTAACAGGGCAATCTGCAACGTTTAGCGGGGATGCTACTAGCAATAGTGTGAATTTAACTTGTGTAGGTGGCGGAATCATTAATAATCAAACGGCAAACTTGTTTTTACAAAAACCTATTGGAGCAGGTTTTATTTTTAGAGATGGGGCTCCAGGATATGCAGAGCACATGCGCCTTGATCAAAATGGTAATTTATGCATAGGCACAACAAATCCTCAAGGTTATAAACTTGCCGTAGCAGGTAACGTAATCGCTGAATCAGTAAAAGTAGCACTTCAGGGTAACTGGCCCGATTATGTGTTTAAACCCGGGAATAAGCTACTTTCTTTACAGGAAGTTGAAAGCTATGTTCAGCAAAATAATCATTTGCCAGAAATGCCATCGGAAGAGGAGGTTAGAAAAGAAGGGATAGATCTTGGTCAAATGGATGCGAAGTTGTTAAAGAAGATCGAGGAATTGACTCTTTACATGATCGATTTTAAAAAGGAAGTAGATGTATTAAAACAGAAGAATCAAACTCTTGAAAAAGAAGTTGCACAACTGAAGGCCAGGTAAAACAGAAAATAAGGGCACCGAACAGGTTTGCTATGCTTCGCAAGTTAGTGTCCTCATTGCGGTTTTCGATCATTCCTCATATGGAGAGCCATGGAACATAATTAAAAGCATAAAGTTTTAGGAAATTAGTTCTACTTCTGAAATATTTTTTACTTTTATTTCACCTTATCTATCACAAAATGAGATTTCTACCTAAAATAGCAGCATTGCTATGTCTTTTTTCTTGCTCTTTATTAAGTTCAATTAACACCTCTATTGCCCAAACATCCAGCGGTTCAATTACTGTTGGTGGAGATTTTGATAAATTTTATCCTGTTACCTGGAATGATCCTGCCTGGTTTAATAGCGAACCTACTGTTTTAAAAATTGGCAGATCGAATGTTCATGAAAACAGTGTAGGGCGTGGGGCCTTAATTTCCACATTTAATTATCATCTGAGTTTTTGGGGAAATGGAGCTCATTTTATTGATGCTGACATAAGAAATAATATAGTGAATTTCATAGCAGGATGGAGGGATGCTTCAACCGGGGGAGGGAGCGGCTTATTAGTAATATGGTTACGCGGGGGAAACTCAACGTACTACTATCATTCCAACTATGCTATAACCCCAACGGTATATGATAATGTTCAAAATACACTGCCCTTCCAGGAGCACAATGGCCCCGCGCATACTTTTAAGACCGATATAGATAGTTATGTTAATTCTGGTGGAATTACAAATTCCGGAGGGGCATACTATTTGAGTTCAGGAGCAAATTTTTTCAATGGGAGTGTAGGTATTGGGACACAAGCGCCAATTGGTAAATTACATGTTGCAGGTACCTTTTCGGGTGGGATTATTCAGGATGGAAATGATCGTCCGGGAATTGGAGTATCTGGTCAGTATCCGCAAGCGGTACTAATGGCAGGAGGTACAAATAATCCCAGTCATGGCCCGACAGTTATGTTGGGTTCCTATGATTCAGGAACGTCTGGAAACCATAAGCACTGGTCGATTGGTACTGCAGGACAGGGTAGTACATTTTTAGATATCGGATATGGTGTGAATGATCTAAATCCACATGCAGGCATCAGGAATTATAATGGATCAACAATAATGACCTTATTGAATAATGGGAATGTTGGCATTGGAATCATCAATCCCACCTATGCACTCTCTTTAAGTAACAACAAAACTATTTCATTTAATCCAGATCCTACAAATCCGTTTGGAATTGAAGGAGGAGATAACGCCCAAACTCGGTTAATTATGGGTGCTGCTTCTGGAAGTGGGTCCAATATCGCTTTTGGGGTTTCAAATGGGAGTGGATCTGCCGGTTTTACTGAGAAAATGCGTGTTTCAGCAAATGGTAAAGTTGGAATAGGAACAAGCAATCCTAATCAGCAACTCGATATCTATGGTAGTATAGGTTTTGCAAATCAGAATTCAGCGGATAAAAAACTTTATTCACCGGTAGATGGGGTATTAGAATGGATGACACATAATTGGGCCGGCGAACATGGATTTTCTATCAGTCATCAAGGCAATAGGGCTGTTTATCTAAACACTTCGGGTAATAGTTACCTTAATGGAGGGAATATCGGAATAGGTACATCAAATCCAATGGGGAAATTACATGTAGCCGGTGCATTTTCAGGGGGAATTATCGAAGATACTAATGATCGGCCAAGTCTAGGTATTTCAGGCCATTATCCTCAGGCTGTATTGATGTCAGGCGATGTCAATAATCCCAATCATGGTCCTACGGTTATGCTTGGTTCATATGATTCCGGTACATCCGGTACAAGTAAGCATTGGTCTATTGGTACAGCAGGGCAAGGAAGTACATTTCTTGATATTGGGTATGGTGTCAATGATTTAAATCCTCATTCCGGCATTCGGAATTATAATGGTTCAACCATAATGACTCTTCTAAATACTGGCTATGTAGGTATCGGTACTATCAAACCCGATTCTAAGCTAACAGTTGCTGGTAAGATTCACGCTCGTGAAGTTAAAGTATCTATTGAAGCAGGGGCTGATTTTGTGTTTGCTAAAGATTACACTCTAAAGCCGCTGACTGAGGTTGCAGATTTTATCAATATGAATAAACACCTGCCTGAAGTGGCTTCTGCTAATCAGATGAAAAAGGAGGGTGTTGAATTGGGTGACATGAACATCAAGTTGCTTCAAAAAATAGAAGAACTTACACTGTACCTGATAGAACAGAATAAAGAGATAAAGGCGCTGAAAATATCTAACGAAGAACTTAAGTCTGAAGTCTTGAAAATCAAAACCTGTAAATAACATGAAACAGATTGTACTTTCAATTTTCATATTCCTTATATCCTATGAAATATCGTTCTCACAAGCCGATTATGTAACTACTTTAACCTTTCCTGCCGGGTATCAGATAGGAGATTACATTGAATTTTTACAGGTGGCACCTGAAATGGCTGGCTCTTCAGGGTATTATGAAATTTCCATAGCTTATACAAGAGGAAATGTTGCAGCTGCAGCCACTCATCTTGCCAGTGTTAGTCATGCAAATCCTGCGTTATGGCGAGAAGTGGGACGCGTAAATAATAATGTTTATGTATACTCAGGATGGTGTAATTTTACAATTGACTGTAATAGCCAATACGGCAATTCTCGTTTCCGAATTAGGGCGGTCAGTACTTTGGGAGTTACCGAGTCCGCTTTACCTGTTATAATTAAGGTGCGATCTATAAATTTTAATTCATCATGGACGGCTCTAAATAACATTGGTAACGATATATCGGTGTCAAAATTTTTACCAATGACAAACGATTGGAATCTATACGTTGGTAATCCTTTCACCTCGGAAGGGGCAAATCTTGCATTGCGCGCAGTTGAAAATGGGAATGTGGGAGTGGGTGTCTTGAATCCCTATTATAAACTGGAAGTAGCAGGCGATATGCGATTGATCAAGTCTGATACAGATCCATCAATACTATTACAGCGCCAAGATTGGGGAACGACAAGTATCAGGCAAGCCGGCCCTAGTTTAGAATTGTCAAACGATATCCATCATCAGGGAGCTTCCATTAACTTCCTTACAAAAAACAGTGATGGTTCGCAAACAAGTAAAATGACCATTAAGAATGATGGGCATGTAGGTATTGGTACTACTTCTCCTGCATCCCCATTAGATCTAGTAGGCGGTGGTGTAAACGGTACATTAAGAGTGAAAGGAGGAGATATGGGTGTCGGCAGCTTTATTGCAAATTTTACTCAGTGGGATAATTCTTCACTTCTGTTTTTAAGAGGGGATGGAAAGGTGGGGGTAGGTACTACCAGCCCTTCTGAGAAATTTGTTGTTCAGGAACAGATTGGGGCAGATGCTATCGCAATTTATGATAGCCCTGGTAACAAGCGTTTAAGCATAGGTCAAGAAGCTTCGTACACTGGAAACTATATAGATAGTAAAAATATTGATTTTAAGATAAAATCGGGCTATGCCGGGGGCTCTGGAGGGAACATTATTTTTATGACTCAAAGTAGTGGCATTGATAACCATCCTGAGCGAATGAGGATTGACAAATCAGGTAACGTAGGTATCGGAACTTCCGGCTCAGACTACAAGCTTGATATAAAATCTGATGATTACCGAAGTCTAAGGTTGTCGTCTACCCGTCCTCTTATTAAATTATCCAGCCCACAGTATAATAATGGCGACGGAGCAGAGATTTGGCAAAATATTGATGGTGGATTATACTTTAATGTAAACGGTAATAAAACAGCATTGTATTCAAATGCAGAAGGAAACGTTGGTATCGGTACTTATAATACTCACAATTATAAATTAGCGGTAGGGGGGGCTATGATAGCAGAATCAGTCAAGGTAAAACCTAAAGGGGAATGGCCTGATTATGTTTTTAAGCCAGAACATCAATTTCTTTCCTTGCCTCAATTAGAAAAATATATTTATGAAAATAATCATTTGCCTGGTATACCTTCAGAATCTGAAGTGAAAAAAGAAGGATTAGACCTTGGAAAAATGGATGCCAAGCTACTTCAAAAGATTGAAGAGCTTACTTTATATGTGATTGATGTGAATAAAAAATTACAAACATTAATCACGGAGAATGAAGCCTTAAAATTGAAAGTTAAGGTGCTTGAAAAGTAGTGATACAAAATCTCAGGGGTTTTGGTAACGAAAATTTTAAAAAAATATTGCAGGCTAAAGATTTTTAAATATCTTTAAACCGAGTTTTAGTTACCTATACTACGAAAAATATATTACCATTATAATCTCGCAAAGAAATAGCTATTTGCTTGTGTGTGAAAGATTACAGATTAAGGTGTAAATAGGATTACCTGTTTTACTGTGATGGCATATATAGTTCGCATTTAAAAATATAATGCATACTATATGAAAAAAGCATATTTGCTGTTTTTTGTCGGCTTTTTTGTAATAAGTACATCTTTATCTGTATCTGCACAGGAAGGATCGGTGCTTGGTTCAGTGTCTTCGAAAGATATTATTGATTCTATAAACAAGCTTCCTCAGAACATCATCGACAGTGGGGCATTGAAAAGTGCATTAAAATTAAAAAAGCCTTCGGCCGATACATTAAAAAGCAAGCTTTCAAAAAAAGGTGATCAGTACAAAATATCCCTTGAAAAAAAACTTCAACTTCCGTCTGATTCTTTAATGAAAGAAAAGGCAGCTTATGCCTCTGCAAAATTGAAAGCCGCTAATCTGCCTGGTTTTAAACTAGAAGAATCTTCATCAGAGAAAAAGGAAAGCCCATTTGATTTTTCTATGGAGAACAATCTATTATATCTCACAGAAAGTCCTTTAAAAACAGGTCCTGGATTCCTAAACAACATTACTGTAGCGGGAAAATTTACAATAGCCAAAATTCCGGTCAATCTGGATCTATCGAATAACTATAATTCAGATAGCGGTTTTGAACCTCTTCAAAGTAATCTCTTTAAATTCAATTTTGATAAAGAACGCATGCTAAACTCTTTAAAGAGCGACGTGGAGCATGTTACGGATTTTAAGAAAACCTTTTTACAGGGGATGGAACTTCCTGATTTTACCGGGAAAGCAGTGATTGGGAAACTAAGGTCGATGCCAGATGCAAAGTTTCTAAGCTCTAATCCGGCTTTTCTTTCTTTAATGAGAGATCCTGAAAAAATAAACGAACTTCTAAACCTTAATGAAAAGCAGTTAAAAGAAAAAGTATCAGAGCTTGTTGCCAGCTATAAAGAGGAACTGAGCGTATCTGGAAATAAGCAAGTTGCTGACACGAAGGAAAAGTTTAATGCAAAAATCTCTCCTATAGCAGACAGTATTAATTCAGTAAAGAGCTTAGCAGAGAAAAAAGGAACGCTGTTAAATTCAGTAAATAACAAATCGGTACAGCAAAAGCTGAAAGCAAATCTTACAGATACTATCAGTACAGTAATTACCTCAATTAAGAACAAGCTTGCTGAAAACGGATTAGATGCTCAAAAGATGCAACTGGTACAGAAAATCGTTTCCGGTAAAGGAGATATTAGTGAACTGGAAAACGAATTATTTAAAGAATTAAGCAAAAACCCACAGGCCGGAAAATTTCAGTCCGTCTTTTCCAGGGTACGCGAATTTCAAACCGGAGCTTTTTCCGATAAATTACCCGGCAGTTTTTTAAACAGGGATGTCTTTGTTAAGGGGCTAAACTTTTCAGTGAGAACTCAAAGGGGGCCGGTATCCTTAGGTTTTGGAAAGCAGAACGATGTTGGAACCTCAAAAGATGCAGGCTTTGAAAGCTCTGTATATTCTTCACCGCGCTTTTTTTCTTACATGAGTGTGCCCACAAATCAGTCTTCTTTCGGAAGTGGTAAATTATCCTGGGTAGGATCATTCAGCAGGCAAGGCGAACAACCAGGTTTTCAGTCTGCCACCATGGGGCGTAACAGCATGACTTTTACGCTATCGCAGATAATGACCACACAAAACATGGGGAAATTTACGATTGACGTCTCTAAGTCGGCCAGTCAGTATAACAATACTCTTTCTCCGGGCAGCGAACACCTAATGCTTGATAAAAGCGCCTTGAGTAATTATTTCAGTGACGAGCTGTTTGAAACTATGGCCATGGGACTTAATCATGACATGGAAAGTAAGCACATGAATATGAGCAGTAACCTGTATTTCAATTATGCCGGAGTAGGATTTCAGAATCCGGGAGGGGCAGGGGGCAGCAATATGAAGATGCGCATGGGTGGAAATTTGAAGAAGAAGTTTTACAATAACAGGCTGGCCATGAGCCTTAGAACCGATCTGAGGAATACCCCTGTAAGTTTCAGCTCAAATGCCCACTGGCAAAATTTGCAAGTTCAGTTCGATAGTCGTTTCAGAATTAATAAGAAATCGAATTTTACGCTAAAGTATATGGAAAATGGCATGAATAAAATGGGGGAAGTAAATACCGCTGTTTATTCATCACGAAAACTTCAGTTTGGCGGAAACGCCAGTTATAAGATTGCAGGTAAATACTCCTTCAGCAATATAACACTTGCTCAACAGCAGGTGTTTAATCATCAGCTATCGTCTGCTAACAGCAATTTTATTACCCTAAACTATTTACAAAGCCTGGTTCTTAAAAATGCCAGTGTTTCTGCATCCGTTTTCTATAACAAAGAAACAAGTGCCATTAAATTGATTGGAGATATGTTCAACGGCGATTTCAGCTGCCAGTATTCGCTCCTTAAAATGAATATTACTTCATCAGTGACATTCCTTGATAATAAAGATGTAGCGCGTCAGGTGGGGATAAAGCAGAACCTTCAACTGCTGGCCGGAAAGCATTTTGATATTAGTGCCTACGCAGATTTGCGGAAGAATCTTATTCAGCCACTCTATCCTGATCTATATGCTGCAGGCAGGGGAGAACTATCCATAAAATATTACCTAAAAAATAAATTCTAATGATGCGCAAAGTTATTAGTATGCTGTTGTTTGTTGCATCTGTGCCAGTTTTTGGGCAGGTAAGTCTTCAATTTGTGCCAGAGCTGCATGGACGAAGTATTGATGGGCTTTTAAACTTACGCATCCTTAATGCTTCGGGACCGAAAACTGTCAGGCTAAATTTAGTGGTAACAGAAAGAAAATACGGAAAGATCGTAAACATTAAAACAGAAACATTTACTCTTATTAATGGTAATAGCACCGTTCCGTTTTCGGCTGTACGAAGTGCGAAGATCCAGTTTGGAGGCAGCCAGATATCCAATGCCATTCAGCAGAACGGTTATTTTCCGGAAGGAGACTATGAGTATTGCTTTACAATCGAACCTTCTTCTAACAGCATGAATGCTGAAGTCGCGGTGGATCAATGTTTTAATTATGAAGTGGTTCCGTCAGCGCCCTTGATGCTTATTGAGCCATACAATCAGGATAAAATATGTGAGAAGCGTCCGTTGCTAAGCTGGCAGCCTTCTTTTCCGCAAATCTCGGGTTCAGCTTACCAGTTGGTACTGGTAGAGATTAAAGAACGGCAAAATGCTACCGAGGCGCTGAATTATAATCTGCCGATTATCACCCAATCGGGTATTGTTAATCCGATACTTCCTTATCCTGCATCTTCGAAAGAGCTAAGCGCCGGCAAAAAATACGCGTGGCAGGTGAGTGCTTATAAAAATCGAACGGTAATTAATCGCTCAGAAGTGTGGGAGTTTACGGTGGATTGTAAGGATGATCTAGAAAGTCCGGAAATCAAGAATGATGGATATAGAGATATTGAGGATCTGGCCCGAGGTAACTACTATATAGCAAACGGATTAATCAAATTTGCTTTAGTAAACTCCTACCAAAAGCAATATCTGAAATACACCATACAATGTATCACAGATCAGAAGATAAGTATTAAAAACCTGCCTAAAGTTAATCTGGACAGAGGCAAGAATAATATACTGATACCACTACAAAAGAGGGGCTATTTTAAAAGCGGTTATTACTACGAGTTAAAGGTATCGTTGCCAAATGGCAACATAAAAAGGCTAAGGTTTATCTATAAAGAGAGCAATGAAAATCTTAATTAAGAGACTGCTTCTGCTAATATTAACTGGCATTAGCTGTAATAAAGCAGATACCCGCTTTTCGGAAATAAAAGATAAGCATTTAACACTTCAGGTTATGAAAGTTCAAGAGGGCGAAGATCGTTCTATGCTTGAATATAGGGTGCGTTTATTAGTCAATCCGAATATTGATGTGAATAAGCAATTGGGTCAAAAAATGTGGTATCACACTGATAGTTGTTTTTATTTCGCAGAAGGGGAGCGGAGGATTTTTCCGATGGTTCAGGAGCCCGTGGCAAATGGGATTAAAAATAGTTTTGAATACCTACTTCTATTTAACAGCCATGATTTGCCGGAAGACCGAAAATTGGAGCTAACCTATCGTGATTTATACATATCTGACAAGACCTATAGTTTTGATCTAAATAAGAATTAAGAAAATATATCCAGCATATGATTTTTAGTGTTTCCTTAAGAAGAAAAATTGCAATAATGTTGCTTGTGATTTGGGTAGCAAATTTGTGTAACGTTCCTATTGCTTATGCACTTACTTCCGGACCAAGTCAGCCAGAAACTCAGTCGTTTCAACCTGCCGGAGTATCAGACATGGTTGATTTGACGAGCGGGGATTTTAAATATAATATACCGTTGTTGGATATTGAAGGTTATCCGATAAATCTTAATTATCAGTCGGGTTCAGGAATGGATGATGAAGCCAGTTGGGTCGGTTTAGGATGGAATATGAATGTGGGGGCAATAAACAGGCAGCTACGCGGGATCGCGGATGATTTTTCGGGAGATAAAGTCATTACAGAGCACTATACCAAACCAAAAGTAACAATTGGAGGAAAGTTTACAGCCAAGGTAGAAGTAAAAGGAAGAGGAATTGTAAAAGGGAAAGGGTCTCTGACGTTAGGGATTTTTAGTGACAACTACACTGGCATAGGTGCAGAGATAGGAGCTAATGCGGGAATCTCCGTATCCTTGATTAATGATGGTGCGCTAACAGCCGGTTTAGGTTTAGGAGTATTATCAAGTACTGCTAGTGGTGCGGGATACGATGTCTCCCCCTATATCAATATGTCCATATCTGGTCAATCGACAAATAAATTATTGGCTAATGGAGGATTAAGTACATCAATGGGGTATAATTCGAGATCAGGTACAAAGGATCTTACTCTGGGGGCCAGTTTTAATGCGAGCAAACAACTTAAGAATATTGGTTTGGGCGGAGGTTTAGATTTATCTACCTCGGCTATAAGCTATAACACTGAACCGATCAATCCCACCATTCAAATTCCTTACCGGAGTACCTTTGGGTCTTTTAGCTTTGATGGTGGAGCTAGTTTGGCTGTGGTGTTTCTGGGTGGTGGTTTCACTGGTTATAAGAGTGTAAAAACGGTTGCGAAATCAAGAATCGAAAATGAAGGATACGGGTTTATGTATGCAGAGCGAGCCAAGGGAAAAGGGAATATTGTTATGGATTTTATCCGGGAAAAGGACAATCCCATTATACCAGAGTTACCAGCTCTTGCTATGCCAATCCATATGCCAGATCTGTTCAGTTATACTAATCAGTCAGGTAGCGGGCAATTCAGATTACACCGTAGCACCGGGGCCTTCGGAGATGCCACAGTTGATGAAGAATCGAGGGTTAGTACTGGAGGATTTGACGCAGGATTTGGAATTGGCTGGCATGCAGGCGGAACTTTCTTTGAGCAAACTTCAAAAACAAAGAGCAGCAAATGGACTCAGGAGAATAATTATTTGGCTGCAGGTGATTTTCAAAACCCGTCATCCAACCCTAAGTATGAGCATGTATATTTTAAAATGGTAGGAGAAAAGGGGCTGGAGGATGAAAGTTTAAGTAATAAGTTGCAAGGTACGTCAGCTTTGGGTGTTAATTTATCCGGCAGAACCTCATTTGCTTCATTTCATAATAAGCAAGGACAAAACTCAGACACAGAACCATTAATTAACGACGCCAGACAAGCAAGAAAGAGTATTGTCACATATCTCACCGCCATGGAAGCTTCGAAAGTCGGACATGAGAAAAGGATAAAATCTTACCCCTTAAATGATTCTGCAAGCTTTCAGTTGCCTGAAAGTTTCTCTATTCATGCAAATGATTCGGTAGAAAGAGATAGTGAGTATCGTAAAAAACATCATATTTCAGAAATCACGGTAACAGATGACGGCGGCCAGCGAATGGTTTATGGAATTCCGGTTTACAATATTGAGCAACAGGAAATCTCTTTTGCTATTGGTACAGAACAAGTTCCTGGGGCTATAACTCCTGATTATGAGACAAAAGATGGTAACCAGGTGCAATATCCAGTAATCGGCGGAATTCTTAATTATAAAAAAGGAATTGATCATTATTATCATAAAGAAATTCAACCGGCTTATGCCTCAAGCTTTTTGTTGACAGAGATTCTATCGCCTGATTATGTAGATAAAACCAATGATGGTGTTAGCCCGGATGATAACGGTACCGCTATAAAGTTTCATTATACAAAAGTTAGCAATTCATACCGTTGGAGAACTCCTTACGGATCAGACCGGGCTACTGTAAACAAAGGCCTTTTAGCTGATCCAGATGATGATAAAGCAAGTATCATAGTAGGGAAGAAGGAACTTTGGTATACTCATTCTATAGAGAGTAAAACTCAAATTGCCTATTTCATACTAACCGACAGAGTCGATGGACTGGGTGTGACAGATTGGAGAGGAGGAAGAGATCTCGTTAATCGACAAAAACGACTAAGTGAAATTCGGTTGTATTCAAAAGCAGATATGAAGCGGCCAATTAAAGTCGTAAAGTTTGGGTACGATTATTCTTTGTGCCCTGAAACGCCTAATTCACTTAAGGTAAATAACCCGACTGATTCGAACTATAATCCAGGGGGAGGAAAACTTACTTTAAGAAAAGTTTGGTTCGAATACGGAAATACGGTTAAAGGCAAAAGCCACCCCTATACTTTCACTTATAATAAAAAGGCCAATAGCGGTAATGAGGTAGTAGCATATTCCAATCTATGTACCGACAGATGGGGTACTTATAAATTGAGCTCGGAGAACAAGGGTTTGATGAAAAATGATGTATATCCTTACACTACCCAAGACTCAGCTTTGGTTGCAAAAAATGCTTCCCTCTGGAATATCTCAACAATTACTCTACCTACAGGTGGTAAAATCGAAGTTGTCTATGAGTCTGATGATTATGCATTTGTGCAAAATAAAAGGTCAATGGAAATGGTCGACTTTGATTTACTAAATGCAGGCGGAGAAATAATAAGTCTGGGGAGCAGCAGTGCTTTAAAAGAAACGAGGGGAGTACGGGTTAACATAAATTCAGAAATTCCTGCTACAATAACCAGTAATGCGGAAGCTCTTACTAAATGGTTCAAAAATAATTATCTAAATGGATCTGACTATCTCTATACAAAGCTATTTGTAAAACTTTCGACCGGTTATAGTAAAAGTAAAGGGCAGGATTTTGATTATGTGCCTTGCTATGCCAAGATAGCGAATGTTTTACCAGATGGCGAATACGTTAAAGTAATGTTTGAAAACATAACTGAAGGGAGTGTAACGAGCAATCCAATAGCCATAGCGGCTTGGCAGAGACAAAAAAATGAATATCCACGATATGCATACAGAGGTTTTGAAAATAGGGCGAATGACGGATCGGCCAATTTGTCAGCGGAGCGCGCTATCAATGCTATATTCAGCTCAATCCAAGGTATCAAGGAATTAAGTCAAAGTTTTTACGAGAAAGCCTCAGAGTTAAACTTTGCAAGCCAGGTAAACCTTTCAAAAAGTTTTGTAAGAATAACCAAAGCTAATGGTAAGAAGATTGGAGGGGGGGCAAGGGTTAAGACCATTAGGATCTCTGACGAATGGGCAAATATGTCAGGTGCACCGTCTTTTAGTAATACATATGGCCAGTCCTACGAGTATACCACGAAACAAAATGGCAAATTAATCAGCAGTGGTGTAGCGTCTTATGAACCTTTCGTTGGTGCGGATGAAAACCCTATGCGACAGCCTGTACCCTATATACAGAAGATCAGGGGAGCAATAAATAATTATTTCTCCTTGGAAGAACCTTTCGGGGAGTCACTATTCCCAGGAGCGAATGTTGTATATAGTAAGGTTACAGTTAGAGATCTTGATAGAAGCGGGGACGCGACGCCTTTGCCTGAAACGGGATATATTGTAAATGAATTTTACACTGCTAAAGATTTTCCAGTAATTACCAGCGTAATGCCTATTAAGAGGAGTCCTCAGTCAAATCCAGCGAAGAGGTTCAGCTTCCTTTCGGGATCCAGCTATGATGTTCAATGCCTTGCCCAAGGATATAGCATTGAATTAAATGACATGCACGGCAAGCCAAAGGCAAACCGGGTGTATAATAAAACCGGTTCAGAAATATCGTCTACTGAGTTCTTTTATAATACAAGCAATGCTGGCGCTGGAGAATTTCGGCTAAGAAATACGGTCAATGTGGTAAATGAAAAAGGTGTGCTTAGAAAAGGTGTTGTCATAGGCAGAGATATTGATTTTTTTACTGATGCGCGAGAACAAGAGTCTACCAACACTGGTTTCTCAGTGCAATTTGGTGTTGACGTGGTGCCATTAGTATTTATCACATTACCGATACCGCATTTTCCGAAATATGATAATAATGATTATAAACTATTCCGTTCTCTTTGTGCCCTAAAAGTTAGCCAATATTACGGAGTTGTTCAAAGGGTTGTGAAGCGCGAAAACGGATCATCTATCAGCACGGAGAACGTGGCCTACGATAGCCTGACCGGTGAGGCGCTTATAACCAAAACTCAAAATGAATTCAAGCAGGATATATATTCGGTTAATCTACCGGCTTATTGGGCGTACAAAGGAATGGGTGCTGCTTATCAAAATCTAGGGGTTTTGTTCCAAGGATTAAATACAGATGTTTCTGGTGTTATTACTAATACATCGTATTTGGACTATATTTCGCCCGGTGATGAAATAGCAGACCTTGGTACAGGTAAATGTTATTGGGCTGTCGAAACTGGGGGCTATAAACGGTTAATTGATTCTAAGGGAGCTATTCAGCAAGTCAATTTGCCATTTTCGAAAATCATCCGTTCAGGCTATAGAAACCTTTTACAACCAGCTACATCAACACTTGTTTGTATGGGGAACCCTATAGAAGGTGATGAATTTAAGCTCAAATTGGGTGGAGACCTCAGCAGTCTTAAAGTGGTCAATGCTTCGAACGTTCTATATGATTCGAATTGGGCCGAGAATATTGAAATACTCCAGGAAGAGCCGGTTTACTCATACGAGGGTGCTTATCTCGAGTATCCGGTGGAGGTTAATCTATTTAATCCTTATTTAAAAGGATATTTGGGTAACTGGCGCATATATAGAACTAATGTTTATGAAGAGGGAAGAGAGTATAACAATCTTTTCGGATCAGATAGTAAAGGTGTCAATGTAAAATCAGCAGGCTATTATCATACGTTCAACCTTTGGTGGAAAGTTCAAGATGATAAATGGATTGAGAACAGCCATAGTAAATGGGTTACCTCTAATACAGTTACTTTGTATAATAAGTACGGGCAAGAGTTGGAAAATAAAGACGCGCTTGGGCGATACAACTCAGCCTTGTTTGATTTTAACGGGAAAATGCCAGCTGCAATAGCTTCTAATGCTATGAACCGGGAGATCTATGTTAATGGATTTGAGGATAACCTATTCAGGAAAGCTAATCCAAGTCAGGAATCTCCTTACCAATTTATTAATTTATCTACACAGAGCAGCCTCTATAATAGTGCTGTTTCTTCAGAATCGCATTCGGGGAATTACAGTGTGGTATTACCGCTGGAAGGCATTCAGTTGTTGAGCAGCGTACATGAAAGAACCCACAAAACGGAACCCTATTTTACATTCACAGCGAAGAACGAGTATAAACTTCTTAACTATCCAGGGCTATATCCTAATGGATTTCAGCCGAAATCAGGAAGCAAATATGTTTTCAATGCGTGGATAAAGGACAGTCATCCTAATGACAGGAGCCTGGATATACAATATTCTTTTAATGATGGGAGTCCTCAAAATTTCAAATGCAAAGCTATTGTTGAAGGTTGGAAACTTATTGAAGGAATCTTCACAACAGGGGGATATAATTCAGGCGCCGAGTTTAATATTCTGAATACAGTGTCTGGAATTTATATTGATGATATCAGGATTCATCCATTGGGTGCCCAACTTAAATCGTATGCATATAATGACAAAACGTTTAAGTTGATGGCAGAGCTTGATGAGAATGCCTTTGCGACCTTCTACGAGTATGATGATGAGGGGTCGCTGGTTCGAGTTAAAAAGGAGACCGAAAGAGGAATTGTTACTTTAAAAGAAAGCCGGTCATCGTATCGCAGACAATAAATCAATCAGAACTGAACATGGAAAGGATAAAAAGGTCATTTGGTACTAAATTATTTATTATTCTATTGTTAACAGCGACGGCGTTGTTTTCAAAGGCAATGATAAAGGATGTCTTTAATCTTCTAAAAGAGGAGGAGAAACCAGTTTTCAACGCAGCTTTACCAAAAAGTTACGATCCTGCTTTACTTAAAAAGTTGCAGGATGTATGTAATAATATGGATGTGAGTAGGAATGAATGCTTTATCAGAGGAGTGATTAATTCAATCAATGAGGCTGATTCTACTGATGTTATCACCGGTTTAAATTACTTGTATAGTAAGAGGGGCAGCGATTTCTACTACAAATTGGGAGATACCGAGACCATAAATGCAAAGGGCCTATACCTTTATATTGATCATGCCAATAAAACGATCATGCTTTCACAACAAAAAAACGTGACAGAAGGGGTAGGTATGGTGGATATGAAAAAGCTTTTAGAGGGGGTGGAATTTGAAGAGTATGATGTGATTAGTAGAGCTGAAGGAGATAACGAGATTATTTCATTGATTAATGAAGAACATGTAAGCTGTAAAGAATATAGTGTGACTATTGATGTGCAGTCTCAACAAGTAAAGAGGGTATTCGCACGATTATCCAATACTATTGAGCCCGAAAGAACTGACAATGAAAAATTGCTTGATATCTATTTAACCGAACTAAGCACGGAATCTTCTATTGAAAAATACCTGTCACGGGAAATAGTCAGGAAGGTGGATAAGCAGTGGAAGGTAAATAAAGGATTTGAAGAGTACCAGTTGCTGGTATTGTAAGAGAGTATATTTGAGTGCATTGAAAATGCCGAATATCTAATATAGTGACATGGGAATTGGGGCCATTGACTGGCGGGAAATTGGATTTATTTTGATTAACGCTATAACAGCTAATCTATGTTTAAAAATTTACAAAGGATCTTAATTTTATTTTGTCTTATAAGCCTGTTATGTATTGAGAAAAGCATCGCTGGTATAGAAACTTATGAAACGTCGAAAAAAGGTATAAAAAAAGGAGACTCATTATTAGTTAATGATGAGAAATTTAAAAGTCCTTTATTTAACTGGGCTGACATTACTAATGTTTCGGTTCTGAATGCGATCTCTATTAAGATAAATGATGAAAATCCAATAAGCAGCAGTTTCTCCTGTCAGGCCACATTAAGAATCGAGTATTATTCAAGTCCGACACAAACATTGCCGACAGAGATTACGTCGGTAAACCTGAATGTAGATTATTCTAAAGAGGCCGGAGCAAGCTATAAAATAGCTGATACCTACCGCTTTAATAATGGCTATCATGTAAAGGTGTTTGTGACGGAATTTAACAGTCCACAATTTGGAGAAAATATTCCACCGATCATAGAGCTTACCAATACCATTACAATTGATCGTAAATACCTGTTTAAACCGCAGGCCGGAATGGGTTTGGGGGCCAATTTTAGGAGTGCTGCCAACGGTTCTACCGGAGGAGGTGTTGGTAAACAGCAGTTAGACTTAACGTGGAGCCCTGTTGCAGGTGCGGAGGAATATGATATTGAATGGGTTTCAATAGATGAGGGCAGCGAATTTGAAGGCATATTAAACGGCATGCTGTACGGATCTACGCCAGTGACAGCAAATGACGAGATTAGGCTTTTTAGAAATAATGCGACAAGGATCACGACAGAAGCTAACTCATATGTTTTATCTCTCATCTACAATTCCAAATATCTGGCGGTACGTATTCGACAAGCATCATATAATTCACTTGGAATTAGGGTTACCGGAAACTGGGATTATCATTTAGGTACGGGGTATGCAGCGTGGGAGCTCGACTGGCATGAAGAAAACCTAAATTGGCAGTATTCGGCCAGTTTTGCCGAAGAAGGTAAGAGAAAAGAAGTTATCAATTATTTCGATGGTTCATTACGAGGTCGTCAGACTGTAACTATCAATAACTCTGATAATATTGCAGTACTACAAGAAAATGTTTATGATGAGTTCGGAAGGCCTGTTGCCAGCATTCTTCCAGCTCCAGTAAAGGAGTCCGGGGAGCCTTATCTTCATTATTTTTCGGCATTTAACAGAAAAAGTTTTAATGTGCCTTATTCTTTTCGCGACATTGTTAATGGATGCGAACTTAAGCCAGATACCTTAAGCAGTGAGTTCGGTGCATCAAAATATTATTCGAAGCTTAATCCGTTTTTGAATGATATTAATTACGCTAAGAAGTATAATAGTTATATCCCTGATGCTGAGCGCTATCCTTTGTCGCTTACACAGTATACCGGAGATAATACCGGCCGAATAAAGGTTCAGGGAGGTGTCGGTAAAATGTTTCAACCGGGTGATGGGGGAAGTAAAACCACTAAGTATTATTATGGTAAACCAGAACAATGGGAACTTGACCGTTTGTTCGGAAATGATATAGGGTATGCAGAGCATTACCTTAAAAATATGGTGGTTGACCCTAATGGACAAATCAGTATCAGCTATCTGAATGCCAGCGGAAAAACTGTGGCCACAGCTTTATCAGGACAGGGATCGGAAGCGATGGATACTGTTACTTCAAGTAGTATCACCAGCCAAAAGAAACAGGTGTTGTTAAAGCCGGAAAGCTTTATTTTCGACGCGACAGCACTGAAAATTAAAGCGAGCACCACTTTTCTGGCTTCGGTTCCTGATAGCAATACTGTTATCTATTATGATATTCAGAAATTAATATACAATCATTACAATACACCAACCTTTAAACTTTGCAGTAATTGTTATTATGAATTAAATATCTCGATTAAGGATGACTGCGATAAAGATGTTTATCAAACCACCCAGTCTGTAAAGATCGGCAGTCCGAAAGAGGACTGTAACAACGAGGGAGTTTATACAGACAGCCTTGAACATGTGAAATTCTCTAAGATCGGAGAATACTATATCAATTTTGAACTCGCTTTTAATCGGGATACTATAGAAGCCTTTACAGAGAGTGCCATTAAACAAGGACTGGAAAAAGGATTTATAAAAGATGAGCTTTATTATGTGCTAAAGAGGCTGGATGAAATTGATTTCAAGAGTTGTTTTTCTGATTGTAAAAATGCAAAGACTTTGCTGGGCACCGAACAGTCGTTTGCATCTCTGGTGAGCCTGAAGCTTCAGCAACTGGGGGTGACCCTAGCTAATACAAGCAACCCTCAATATGCGAGCTGGATCACCAGTAAATATGCATATTTACTCAATTATGTTAACCAACTTACCTGTTCCCCACCTTCCCCATGTGAAAGTTTCAGAACTTTAATGCTGCAGGATGTTACTCGATATGGACAGTATGCTTTATTCGATACCCTGGGTAACACATTGGAGCCTTCAATTAATGTTATAGCCCAAAATTGGCGTATTGGTACAACCGGCGGAGAATTTCCAGTTAAATCTAAGACCGACCCAGATTATATTAAAGAACAAATCACATTAAATAATGGGATAGTTATCTCTCCATATGATGCTGATTTTCAATTAACAGATCTGATTAAATACTGGAAGGATGAATGGGCAGAGAAGTTCTTGAAATACCATCCAGAATATTGCAGGCTGGATTATTGCGAAAAAAATACGGATTATTATGTATGGTATAATAATGTAAAAGAGATTGAGACGGCCAATGAAATTTATAAAATACAAGGGGGCTTATCTTATAATTACTCGAATGCTGCATGGTTGTTAGACGCTGATCCATTCTTTCAACAAAAAGGTGCTGCATATTTAGACTCAATGCGGCAGGATCTGTTACAATATAGCCTAAGAGTACTGAATATTAATTCAAGTTCCGTTGCTACGAAAAATGTACTTCAGTATGTAGATTATTCCGTTTATTGCATCGATGGCGCTGCCAACCAAGGTACAGCATGGAACAATTGTATACCAATTAGCAGCTGCAGATTAATGGACAGAGAATGGGAGACATACAAGGATCTATATTTTGAATTAAGGGAAAAATATAATGAAAAGGTTCGGGGAGACAATTGTACTTCGAGCTGTAAAATCGGTCAGCCAATAAATTTTCCTGTTCCGGAGGCTTGCCCAGTAGCTGGTGACTTTGTGCTGGAAGGCTATCATCTGGTGGCAGGAGAGTGGGAACCATTACCTTCATGTACTAGTCAAACAATAAAGTTAAGATATCAGGGCGTACAAATCAATGGAAATGTTAAAGTAGACATCGAGATAGCGGGGCAACAGACAGCGAGCTTTGTTTTTACGTCACCTTACAACGAGTTTTTCTTTTGCCTGCCTGAGGGTGTCGCTTTAAAAGATGTTGTTATAAAACCTACTTGTGTAGCAGACTGTTCTTCGTACGATTATTCATTGCTAACGACATATAAGTGGCAGGGTACATCTACCCTGAAAAATATTTACACTAACAACGTTTTAAGTTCTACAACACGCAGCTATGCAAATAATTCACTTAATTTTAGTACCAATCAGGCTTTTTCAGGAACACTTGATGTCTCCCATGGCTCATGGCAAAAAGACAATAATACCTGTGAACTCATATTCGACCAGGGTACTGCTAAAGAAGTGAGGAGTGTAATTCTTGTTTTAAATTCTAACCAGCTGGTATTAAGTACAAGAATTGGTGATATAGAGTATATCCAAAATTTTACGCCGAAAAAAATACTTGAAAACCCTGAAGCCGGAATAGACTATTATGTTGAGGATTTTTACACCGATAATTCAAATCCGCAGAATATTATTGTTAACTATATTTCAGATCATTATCCGGATTATTATGAAGTAATATCGGTCTCGCAAAATAATGATTTTTGCAATGGGCTTAGTTATAATTCTTTTTATGGTTGTAATATTCCGGGCAGTTGGGTTAATGGTTCTACGTCATTTCGTAGTAGCCTGAAATTAAAGACCGGGACTGGTAGTGTTATTCAATATACTGACCGGTATGTTAACGTTGCCAGAAGAGATTATATGGTTGTTGATAGGAGTAGTTTAAGTGAATCCGCTTTTCATATAATACAGGATAGCCGGTTTTCATGGTTTGATCAGGAGGCCTATCAAACCCAAAGCAGCACAGGCAAAGTAACCCGGCTGTTAATAAAAGAAAATCCGGGAGTTGTTCGATGTAATCCAGATGACGAGTACTATACAGTGGATGTCGACTTGAGGGAAGACCGTTACTCGTATTTTCCTGAATTGTGGTCAGATTTTTATGATTACATACCGGGCTACTTGAAAAAATACCTGATTACGGTTGACCTACAATACTATGATGGTTATGATTATTTAGATGAATATGCGGAGCATTTCAGAACTTATAGTTATGGTTACCTCAATTGCTCGACTCAGGATGCATACACATACCCCTATATACCCCGTTTTAAAGTGACTTCGCCTCCGGCTGTGAGTGCTGCTTGTCTTGCTTATCAAAATAAAGAATCTCGTTTTTTAGACAATCCTATATTAAATCAGCCCATTAATCCTAATGCTATAGATGCTTCAAATAAGGCAGCTATAGCTAAGCAGGTAAATACCGCCTGCTATGCCAAAGCAGACTACTGGATGAAAAAACTTAGCCCAGGATTTGCAGGACATCCGGACAGTGTTACTATTGACGATGACTTGAGGAGTTTTCTGGCAGAAGTTTGTGTGGCGGGAGGAGACCTTAACCATCCTACCGGGGCAAGTACTATCGGGCCTGCAGGGGGGGGCTCATGGACAAGTTTTGGCGAGGTGATTCAATACGTGATGCAGAATTGGATGGGATTAAATCATTTTACCAAGCAGTTGAACCCATGGTTGTTAGATGATACTTATCCGTACTCGCCTGTCCCCCAGTTTACAAATACAATGATCAGAAGTGTAAGTCCGGAGATATGTAGTAAAATTACCGCTTTGCAACAGGAAAGAAATAGTGTTGCACCTAACAGCACATTTTATAGTTTTTTGCTGACAAAATATGGGGCTGTAATGAATATTACGGAACAGGAACTAGCTATGCTTGAACAAGCCTGCGGGAGCTGTTACAAACTTTTGCCAAGAGATATTCAATTACCAATATTCCTTGATCCTGCGTCACCTGGATGTATTTCGGGGTCTGATTATTTAAGTGCCAAACAATACCTGTTAAATGTTGAGTTTCCCCCGGGAGAACTTACTGAGCAGGATTCGGTATATGGTGAGATCTTAACTACCTATATTAATTTCAAGTATGGATTAACACTTTCTGAGCATGATTATAGAGCTTTTGAGACCATAGCAAGTAATCCATCAGCGGTACTTTGTAATAAGCCAACTTTTGCAAGTTTCGATCCGGACCCATTCGACTGTATCAAAATGATGGTGACTCTGGGAGTTCAGGATGGTCAGAAAGAGTATGTAGATGCCATTTTTGCCGAGAAAGAAAAATTCCGTCTAGAATATGTGACGGCATGTGCTGCAGCAAAATCAAACACAAGCTTAAAAACTAAGCAGAAGACTTTTCATTACACCCTTTATTATTACGACCAGGCTGATAATCTTGTGCGTACTATCCCACCGGAAGGGGTGTATCCACTGAGTGATTCGCAAGCCCAACTGGCCAATGCAGTAAGGATGGCTGGAAATACGGTTGCATGTACTGCTGATCCTAACTTCCCTACCGGAAATAGTGTAAAAGCTACAGCTTTAACAGGCCTTGAATCAGCATTGGCTACCAGCACAGGAAGCTCTGTGGAAATGTGGTTATATAGTCAGAATATCCAGTCAATGCAGATGCTGGCCACAACTCCGGGTAATACAGGGAGCAAGTTTATGTTTCAAACCTGTATCAGCGGTAATACATTAAATGTGGATGTTTTTACATTAAGTCAGCCTGCAGATCCTAAAAGCATCGTATTTACCAATTCGAATCATGTTTCGGTAAATATTGCCGGTCTGGTACCGCTAAATCCATGGACACATGTTGTGATACAAGCTTCAAATTTTCAAACCGGAACCCTGAATGTGTTTGTTAACGGGCAAGCTGTGCCAGCTATTGCAGGTGGTCAGCAAAATGGATGCGGCTGGGAAGTGATCAGTGGAGGCGATCCGATCCAAATGCCGGAGAATCTTTCGAGTCTGAAATATTTAAGAGTCTACGATCAGCAGCTTTCACCTCTTTATATAGTTGGTAATGCCCAGGAAAGCTGCTTTATGCTGGCTAGTGAGCACAAGCAGCCGCTTAACGCCGCTTTAACTGGCTGGTACCGGTTCAATACACCGGATGCGGGAGGTGAAACCCTTGCAGGCGGAGTTAATACAAGTAAAATAGAAACACAAAGTAATACCCCAGTATATCCCCAACATAGTCTGGCCACGAGCTATGCTTATAATACCACGAACCAGGTGGTTAAACAAGCTACCCCGGACGGTGGTAGCAGTAAATTCTGGTATGATGATCTGAGCCGTTTAGTGGTATCGCAAAATGCGAGACAGGCACAGAATAGTGATTACAGCTATACAAAATATGATGTATTAGGGCGGCTAACAGAAGTAGGGCAGAAGAACTATGTAAATTCGGGATTGAGCGAGCCAGATTATCTGAGCAGTACAGCTTATCAGAATTTCCTGAGTGGGGGTAGCAACAGCCAGATCACTGAGACTGTATATGATACAGCTCCCCTAAGCGGAAATGGTATTCCAGGCGGCCTTATTCAAGATAATTTACACAAACGTGTTTCAGCAAGTATTTACCGAGAAAACCCATCAAGTACCAGTATTAATGCCAGCTACTACAGCTACGATATAGCTGGTAATGTAAAAACTCTTTACCAGCAGGTAAGCGGATTAGGCCTAAAGAAAATAGATTATGAATATGATCTAGTAAGCGGTAAAGTAAATCTGGTAGCCTACCAGCACGGGCAAAACGACCAGTTTTATTATCAGTATAAATATGACGCCGAGAACCGTTTAACCGAAGCCTGGAGCAGTACTCAAGCTATTATTAATCCCTATGCCATGGGAAGTACCTTGCCTGTGCCTGAGCGGAAGCTTGACGCTTATTACCAGTATTATTTGCACGGACCGCTGGCACGGGTAGAGCTAGGTGATGAAGGTACCAAAGTACAGGGAACGGATTATGCCTATACCCTGCAGGGCTGGTTAAAAGGAGTGAATGGCAATGCGCTAAATCCGGCGACAGAGATCAATAATGATGGAGCAGTAATCGGAAAAGATGTGATGGCTTATAGCCTGGGATATTACCAGGATGATTATAAGCCGGTAGGAGGAAGCACATCTGCAGCCTTTGGTATGCAGTATATCGCAGACGCTGTAACGGGCAAGAGCTTGTATAATGGTAACATTAGCAATAGCACGGTAGCGATACAAGGAATTAATGGAGGCAATGTAGCTGGTTATAGTTACCGGTATGATCAGTTGAACAGGCTAAAAGAATTCAGGCAGCATGCACTGAGTAACAGTACTACCAGCTGGAACAGTGGAAGCATCAGCAGTGCTTATAGTGAAAGTTTTAACTACGATGGAAACGGAAATATTCTATCGGCTAGCAGAACCGGTAATAGTGGGGCAATGGATAACCTGAATTACGGCTATAACAGAGATGCCACAGGCAAACTAATAAACAACCGACTACGCCATGTTAAAGATGCAGTAGGAGCAGGAGCTTACAATGAGGATATTGATAACCAGAATGATGATAACTATAGCTATGATGCCATTGGTAATTTGACAGCCGACAGCCATGAAGGTATCACCAGTATCGACTGGACGGTATACGGTAAGATCAAAAGCATCGCTAAGAATAGCGGAACTATCAGCTACCAGTATGACCCGAGCGGTAACAGAGTAAGTAAGACGGCGAATAACCTCACCACCTGGTACGTTCGTGATGCACAGGGGAACAGCTTAGCAGTTTATGACAATGCAAATAGTGCAACTAACTGGAAAGAGCAACAGCTTTATGGCAGCTCCAGGCTTGGTATATGGAAGCCGGAGATAAATATCGGCAGTACAAGCGGAACGGCCATATGGAGCCTGAGTGGTAAAAAAGCGTATGAATTATCGAATCATTTAGGGAACGTTCTCGCGGTCATCAGTGACAGTAGAATCCTTAATGGAAGTACCTATGATGCAACGGTATTGAGTGCGCAGGATTACTATGCATTCGGGATGCTGCAACCCGGAAGAACCTGGCACTTGGGAGATAGCTATCGGTATGGCTTTAATGGTAAGGAGAATGATAATGAGGTAAAGGGAGAAGGGAATCAGCAGGATTATGGGTTTAGAATATATGACCCGAGGTTGGGTAGGTTCTTGAGCGTAGATCCATTGTCTCCATCCTATCCTTGGTATACACCTTATCAATTCGCTGGTAATAAGCCTGTTAATAGTATCGACTTAGATGGGTTGGAGCCTGTAGAAGTGTCGTTTTATCTTTCTAGTCAAAGGCCTTTACCTAAGATCGGAAAAACGGAATGGTATGTTGTTAGGGGAAAGGCAATAGAGTCATCATACTCGGCAGCATTCAGATATAATATTGTTAATAGTAATCCAGGTGCTTATCAAAATATCGAAGCTAGGCATAATTGGTATGCTTGGGCTGCAAAAAATGCGAAGGATAATTACTGGTTCGCCGCTGCAACCGATGTTACCTCTAAAACGATGGTTGGTGGAGCAGATATGCCGAATACTGTTTTTATGAATGACCAAGAGGAGAATGTTCTTAGAGGAGCTAATGAATTTCTATTGAAGGAAAATTTCAAAAACTTTGGAAAATATGCTCTAGGAGACGGCCCTGTAACATGGAACGGAAAATCGTATGCCAATCTCTCTGGAGCTGAATTAGATAAACAAATGGTAGTAATCGAGATGACGACATTACAAGGCTATCTTAATGATTATAAAAATAATTACATAAAGAACAACGGTCAAGATGCATGGAATGATCTTCATCAGGGGTTAAATGCATTATTTGATAATCGGCTTTTATCTCCTCTTACTCCCGCGGCTAATCGGTATGCTCAGAAGGAGTTCTCAAAGAAATTTGGGAAGGATGCAAAATTTGACTTTATGAATTTAGATCACAGGATTTTTCAAGGGCAGAAAATGGCTGAGTATTTAAGAACGCATGACAAGAAAGATAAGAAAGGCTCAAATTAAATTGGATGTATGTTTGTTAATAATCTGAAATATAGAACTATATTTTACTTTACTATTTTCGGATCTTATTGGTTCTTACCTCTCTTTTCAGCTTTTGGAGTTAATGGAGGTCAGGAAATATTTTTGACATCCTATTATTTTTTTCCAGGAATAGTTATTCCCACATTAACATTGTTCTTGTTTCAAAAGTTTAGAGAAAGGATGGCTTTGATTTATTTAAGTTTGAACTTCTTTTTGTATTTGACAATTATTTGGATGTTCTCAATGGAGGGTTCTTGGAGTCCACTCTTGTATATAACCCCTTTTTTTGGGGCGCTATCGTTTTTGCTCTTGACGAAAATGCTGGTTGTAAAAGATCTTAAATACAACGCTATAGTTATGTTCTCGTTGTTAACCGTTCCAGGGTTTGTGGTTCTAGGTTATTATAATGAACCATTTATTCTTTCTTTGTCCTGTTTTCTTTGGACTTTTAGTGTTGGGCAAGCATTAGCAAATGTGCGTTCTCAAAGCTAGTCCGAGGTGTGCCGAGAATGAAAAGCAGGCCATAAAATAACGCTTTTCAATGCTATACCCTAAGCTAGTCCGTGCGTATTAGTCAGTTAGCTGGTTCGAGCTAACTGTCCGTAGTCTGTAGCTTAGGTTTGAGTAATAGGGACTACGGATTAATAAATAAAAAAGAGTCTTAGACTCGCTAAACGAAAAGAGAAAGAATGTCAGGCCGCGGCTATACAATAAAAGATCAGTATGCTATCCATTTTATAACGTTTGCCGTTGTACAGTGGGTAGACGTATTTAGTCGCAAAGAATATGCTGATGTAGTTGTAGAAAGCTTAAGTTTTTGTCAGAAAAATAAAGGCTTAAAAGTACATGCCTGGTGTATCATGAGTAATCATCTGCATCTGATAGTTTCCACCGTTGAAAACAAATTATCAGATGTACTGAGAGATTTTAAAAAGGATACTTCACTAAGCTTATTAAAACAATAACTGAAATAGAAGAGAAAGCAGAAGAAACTGGGTGTTGTGGATATTTAAGAAAGCCGGAGAAGCAAACAAAAGAAATGAGAGTTATCAGTTCTGGTAGCAGGATAATCATCCTGTTGAATGTTCTTCGAATGAACTATTAGAATCGACGCTGGAGTATTTGCATGAAAATTCCGTAAGGGCAGAAATTATAAGAGCTGCACAGGATATGTGTATTCGTCGGGAATAGATTATTATATTGGAGAGAAAGGGTTACTTGAAATAGAATTAGTATGAGAAGAAGCGAGTCTGGAGACTCTTGTTTATTGACGAATCCGTAGAAACGCTGTGCTAACTCTACAAAAATGGTCAAAACAGCGAAGAAATGGGTGAATGGCCTTTCAGAATATATTATACAGAGATCATAATTATTATATGAAGAAAATTTTTACAACAACTATTGCAACATTATTTGCAATTTGTGGTTTTTCACAAACTAATACTTTCCCTTCAAGTGGGAGTACTGGTATTGGAACAACTACCCCGGCGTCTACCCTAGAAATAAAAGATAGCTCTCCGGTAATTACACTTACATCATCGACTTATAACAATTTATATCGGTCGTACTTTGGGGCACGTAGTGGCGCTCAGGCATATTTGATTTTTGGAAATAGCGGTGTGAATGAGGTAAGGGCAGGTAATACGGCAGCCGGTGGCTTCCTTGATTTTTATACTAATAATACAGTAGGTATGGATGTCGCATCTGATGGTAATCTTGCTATGCGTTTAGCTGCTAATGGTAATGTTGGTATAGGTACAAATGCTCCTCAATATAAATTACATGTAAATGGTATCAGCTACTTTTCGGGAGATATTACAACTCTTGGTAAGTTAAACTTAGCAACTTCGAATTATGATGGTACCCTTATTTTAGGAAGTAATGCCACATGGAGGTCTGGTATATCACAACGTGATGCCGGTAATGCGGAAATGCGGATATGGACAAAAGGTGCAAGCCCGATTTATTTTGCTAATGAGTTTGATGGTACACAGTCGGGGGCAACCTTACCGACCGATGGGATGAAATTTGCGGGAAATAGTTTGGGTATCGGAAGTTTTACAGTAAATGAAGCGATTGGGTATAAATTGCATGTAAAAGGTACTTCAAAGTTTACAGAAGATGCGTTGTTTGATACGAAACTTAATGCAAATACTCTCGTTACAAATAGTTTACTGGTCGACTATCAGACCGATCCAACATCTGGTAATAAATTAGCAGTAAACGGTACCAGCTATTTTTCGGGAGATATCACAACTCTTGGTAAGTTAAACTTAGCAACTTCGAATTATGATGGTACCCTTATTTTAGGAAGTAATGCCACATGGAGGTCTGGTATATCACAACGTGATGCCGGTAATGCGGAAATGCGGATATGGACAAAAGGTGCAAGTCCGATTTATTTTGCCAACGAATATGATGGTACACAGTTAGGTGCAACTTTACCGACCGATGGGATGAAACTCGCAGCTAATAACCTTGGTATAGGCAGTTTTACTGTAAATGAAGCTATTGGTTATAAGCTCCATGTAAAGGGAACTTCAAATTTTACAGATCAGTTAAGTGGGGCATCTGCGACTTTTTCTGGGACCGTTGGCATTGGTACAACCACTGTTGAAGGTGCAAACAAATTGCAGGTAAATGGAGGAATAAAATCATCAACGCTTACGTTGTCAGATGATCCGGTTGTTTCAACAGGCAGTTACGATATCTTAACAAGAAATAGCGGTACTAATATAATTGAAAAAATATCATCAAATGCGCTGGCGCCAGCCACTGGAAGTGCCAATTATATCCATAACCAAATAGCTGCTGCGCAAACAGGTAATATATGGGTATCTGGTCAGGGTAAGTTTGGGAGTTTAGTTGTTGAAGGTGCAGATATGAATGTTAATGCAACTAATATACAGTTATACACACCCAATTTATTAAATCTATGGGCAAATAGTATTAAATTAACTCTTGCTCCCGGGATATCAGCAACAGGTTATGATCTTCTAACTCGTAACTCCACTACAGGAATTATTGAGCGTATTCCATCAAATAGTTATGCTGTAACAGGTCGTAGTTTGTCTCAAATGCAGGAGATTTCTGCAGGCAATTTTTTTAGTAATGGTGGGGGAACAACTCAATCTGGTGCACGATTTAATAAAATAGGGATTGATGCAAGCTACCCGCTTGAGTTTAGAAAGACTATGCCTAATGGCGATTCCGCGAATGGCTATTTGTATACATCAGCAACTATTGGACAATCGGGTAATGCCATCGTTATCGGCACCAATGATGGCGGAGGTGGAGGTTCGACAATTTATGAACGCATGAGAGTAGATGCAACCGGATTGAAGCTACCTGTTGCTCCAACTTCTGCGGCAGGTTCCTATAATATTCTAACACAAAATAGTACTACCGGGTATTTAGAAAAGATAAGTTCTGGTTCAATTGTTTCTGGAACAGGAACACCAAACAGAATACCTTTTTATAACTCCAGCGGCCTGGTTGCAGATGATGCAGGGTTTACTTATAATCCTACATCAGGACTAACGCTTGGTAGTTCTAGGATTAAAATTAGCGGTGGTTCGTCTATAGAAATAGGTAATGGTGCCTCTTCAGGAACCAGTTGGGGTATAGCTATCGGGAATGCTGCAATTGTAAATCCAACTATTGCTTCAGAGTGCCCGATAGCTATTGGCGCCGGAGCAACTACAGGTACTTCCTGGAGAGGAATAGCTATGGGCCTTTCAGCGAGTACAAATAATTTCAATTCCATTGTATTTGGAAGGGAAGCGGAAGCAACTGCCAGCGGTCAGCTTATTTTTGGAAGGAGTACACAAGGAAATGCTTTGTCTTTAAATTCAGTATATTTTAATGGTGTCCAGGCACAGGGTAGTACTACTAGTGGGCAAAGCGTAAGTATTAATGGTGCAGGGGCAGGACCTGGGAATGATTTATCAGGTGGTAGCCTGACCTTAGCATCAGGTAAAGGTACTGGAGCTGGTACTCCAGGGGATCTGGTATTTCAAACACCAGCCTTAGGGGTGGCAACGACTTCTACTTTACAGACTTCAGTGCCCAGGATGACCATAAAGGGAGGAACCGGGGAAGTTATCTTTAACTATCTTAATACCTCCACATATGCTCAGTCGTTCCAAAGCCCTGGCTTTACCGGTACTATTGGTAACCCGACGTTAGCTCAGGATTTTTATGCAAATACCAATGGTAATGACAGTGGAATCAGATCTCGTTACCGAACCTTACAAGCGGTAGGTACCTTTGATTTCAGACATGACAGTGGGCTGCAGCCATCCTTCAGAATGTATATGCCACAAAGCGGCATAGACGAGAGCACTTTAAGAGAAACATTCAGATTTAAGAGTGATGGTACTTTGCAGTTCTTTCCGACTTTGAGTAGTGTTACAGGGGCAATTAAATCAAGTAGTAGTTTATTGGTCGAATCGAATAACAACGGAAGTGTTGTATTGAGGTCTGCATCAAATAACGGAAGTGTCCTAATGGACACTTATGGAGGAATTTCAGCTACCTCCAGGAATATCAGCACGGGCCCTTGGGTGAATGTAGGATCCTTTACTCAGGCAGGGAATGGCGTTGCTTTTAGTATGTTATCAAAAATTAACACGAATGGTGGTTCTGAAGGATTGTTAACTATGTCGGGTTCGTACGCTACAAGGTTTACTATTAGTCCGGGCACTACAGCCGGAGGCGGTATTTTACCGACTACTATGCACATCAAATCTGGAGATGCGCAGCCTGCTAATTCTGGTGTAATAGCAGGAGCAAATATGTATTTATATGGCGGAAGTGGAGTTAATGGTGGGAAGATCGGAAATGTAGTATTACAGAATGACGGCTCAAGTAATAAAGGGAATGTTTTGGTAGGAACCACCACGGACGATGGAATAAATAAATTACAGGTCTATGGAAGTATCAAAAGTTCGGATGTTATGGAAGCAAACTCCTTTAAAATTAATTCAGATCCTGCACCATCTTCAACGGGGTATGATATCTTAACCCGGAATACATCTACCGGACTTGTGGAAAAGGTGGCGTCATCCAGCATCGCAATCGACCAGTCTAATATAGTCCATAAATCCGGTGATGAAGCAATTTTCGGTATCAAAACCTTTAACGGTAATATCGGCATTGGCACGACCAATCCTGGTACCTATCAGCTTGCGGTAAAAGGTACCATAAAAACGCAGGCAATCAAGGTAGACCCAACAGATTGGTCTGATTATGTTTTTTATAAGTCGTATAAACTGCCTTCATTAAAGGACGTAGAAAGTTTCATTACCGAAAAGCAGCATTTACCTGATATCCCATCCGAAGCCGAGGTTAAGAAAAACGGAATTGAGCTGGGTGAGATGAATTCTTTACTGCTTAAAAAGATTGAAGAGTTAACGCTTTATATGATAGAGAAAGATAAGCAGCTCGAAAAGGCAAATGAAAAGATTGATTCACTCGCTAAGAAAGTTGAAAAGTTAGCGAAGAGAAGGTAGTGAGAGTTGGAGGCTCGCACCAGCAATAGGATTTTGTGTGATTGAGAAAAAGGTCGAGCTATAAAGCTCGCACCAACCAGGGCACCAGGAATGTATGACGTGATTTTTCTGGAATTCATTGCCCGATTTTTAATTAGAAAACCAAACAACTGATAACACATAAATTGAAAGAATTATAATGAAATCAATGAATAAGTGCTTTGTTCTTTTAGCTTTAATTCTTGCTCCCTGCTTATTAAATGCTCAAACAGTACAGAAAGAACTACCAGAAGTGTCTTTATTTTCAAATCCTGCAAATACGGCGAGTTGGAGAGGATTTAACGGAATTTCCAGCAAAGAAACTCATGGCGATAAATCTTTGAATAAGGTAGCTGTCGCGATAGGTAAGGGAGTATTGGTAACCTTAGGTGGAAAAGGCATAATAGCAGTGGATGAGAACGGAACTACGAAATGGACCACCGGGGTAAAAGGTCTTGCTATGACCATTGGAAAGTTTAAAAATTACCTTATCGTTTTTTCTACGCCGCATCTGAAAAATGCAACACAAGCCTATACCAATGAACTAAATGCTTCATTAATTGATCCTGTCAGCGGTAAAGTAGTGCTTCAGAAAAATATTAATACCGGCGACGCCACTTTTATAGAACAAGCTCTGTTTTTTCTTTCCGATGATGGTTCGTTTTGCAAGGTGGGTTTACGGCTCAGCAATAGAAAACAAGCTATTGATATAACTTTAGTCAATAAGTTTTTGCAGCAGTTTGGCGAAACTCAAAGCTTCACCTTGATTGAGCTAGATGAGAAGCTTGAGCGAAAGAATGAAACAAAACTGACTCTGCCCGAAGGTGGATTTGGCGGGGCGCAGTGCAATTCAAAAGGAGAAGTCTTTATAAGAACCATCCCATCTAAAAATGCTATACAGGTTTCGCAATTTGTAAGTGGAAATACTGCAGCGGTAAAAACACTTGTGCAAACTATAAATGCCCGGGATAAAGACATGACCGCCAAGTTCCTGGTAAGTAAAAATAATCCTTCAGTAGTTTATTTGGCTACTTTGTATGAGGATGAGGATAAAGAAGCTGCTTTAAGTCTTAGCAGACTTAACTTTGCAGACGGTACTAAAATCGAAAAGAAAGAGCAGATTACAAGGTCTAGGGTAAAGGACCTTGAAAAGAATTATAAAGTTGTTAATGAAAAAATGGACAAGCCTGATTTAGGCAAGCCAGGGGATATGCGGATATTGGAGCTTGAAGAATGCGGCGACCAGCTTTTTACAAGTATTGAGGCGATCGAAGCGGCCGCTACTTCAACCAGGCAATGGGATAATGTGTACAGTGTGCTGCTGACTAGTTATGACTTGTCTTTTAATCTCAAATCGCAAAATATAGTTCCCAGATTTTATATGTCTGCATACGGGTATGGACTTGGTATTCACCGGGATGGTAATATTTTGCGCTTTATTGCCAATGATCATCCTAACATGCTGAGCAATAAAGCGATGTACGGTGAACTTGATTTAAAAACCGGCCAGGTAATTAAACTAAATCATATTGAGAAAGACAGAATAGAGAAGGGGAACCCTATGAACCCGGCTAATATTTTATGGTATCCTTCGGGTTTTGTGCTTACGTATATCAATATGAAAGGAATGGGGGGTAGAATTGCTCACGATATACAGGTTTGTAAGTATTGAGACAAATACGAAGATTTTAGCTACTGATTTGTCCTGATGAAAACTATTTTTAATAACGGGAATCTTCTTCCATTAAAAAGCTTAGTTGTCTTTGTACTTAGCTTGCTTTTAGGTTCTGATACCTTCGCTCAAAAAATCCAGGCAACTGTAAACTCGGGCGCACATCTAATTCAAACCACTGATTGGAATGTTTTTAGAAATGTTATTATCTCTGTAGAACATATCGACGGTACAAACAGGCATTTTTATCCTGCTGTTGCATGGCCATATAATCCTAACGCAATGAATGTAGAGGGGCTGGATGCCGATTTTGCACAGGGCACATCAGTGGTGGTGTATGTGGTTAAACCATTATTCAAACTTGCTTCTGCCAATGTCGAGGCAACTGTGACTTCCGGCCCGCATTTGATAAAGACCATGGACTGGGCAGAATATGCTTATTCGAATATTTTAGTAGAAGAATTAGATGGGCGCAACCAGCATATCTATATTGCTAATGGTACCCGACCCACTAATCCGAATGCCATGTACGTTGAGGGGATAGATGTTGATTTTGCACAAGGAACGCAAGTAAGAGTATATAATTTAAATAAGGCATTTTCAACCGAATTAGTCTCCAATGTGGCTGAAAACGAACAGTATACATCTTTGGCGCTATCGTCATACGACAAAGCTTCCAACGGCATTAATGAGCGTGTCCGCATCCTCGGTAACGGCTATGTCGGAATCGGAACCCCCGCTCCGCAGGCTCCGCTGGATGTAAAAGGGTCTGTAATTATTAATGGTCCAGGTAATACTTTAACTCTTCAAAAATCAAGCAACAATATACCTGCTCTAGCTTTTCAGGGAGCTGCAGGTGTGTCAACACTAATCGAAGCAGGTGATGATCATTTTACTACCTACGTGGGCGGCCAGCGGCGCTTCACTATTCAGTCTGACGGGAAAGTCGGAATAGGAACCAATGGCCCTGAGGCCAAGCTCCATGTTTATGGCACCGCGAATGCAAACATGCTCGGGATAGGTTCTTACACCTTACCTGTATCAGGGGATGAAGCAGGGGTATTCGCAATCAAAACTAACCATGATAATAATCTATGGTCCCAGTCGATAGTTTCATACGGTACGGGTGGGAAAGGATTGAGGGTTTATAACAGTGGCGGAGCAGGTAGTACAGCTTTTGAAGTAGTTCAGGGTGCGGGCTCGCGGTTTATTGTTGATGGTCAGGGAGATGTTGGTATCGGCACGAACGATCCAAAAGGATATAAATTGGCTGTAGCCGGAAAAATCAGAACGACAGAAGTTAAGGTTGAACCTTTACCCTGGTTCGATTATGTATTTGAGCCTTCCTACAAACTGCCCGATTTGAAAGAAACTGAGAAATTCATAAAAGAAAACAAACATTTACCAGAAATTCCTTCCGACAAAGAAGTACAGGCCAATGGATTAGAGCTTGGGAAAATGAATTCTCTGCTTTTAAAGAAAGTAGAAGAAATCACTCTGTATCTGATTGAGATAAAAAAGGAGAACGAGTTGCTTAAGGAGCGCCTGAACCTTGTAGAAGAGGCTGGTAAAAAGTAATTCTTCTACCAAAAAGCTAAGGCTCTGTATAGTTGTATTTGTTTTTCACAAGCTAGATGTAACAAACCTTATCATAATGAAAAAACTACTTATCACTGCTTTTGCTATTCTTATTTCTAGCCAAAGTTATTCGCAAAACACATTTCCTCAAACTGGAAACGCAGGTATAGGAGAGACTAATTCCGGAGCATCGCTTACGATCTTTAATTCTACTCCGTATGTAGATAATGAATTATTGAGATTAAAATCAGGGATAGCCTGGGGAGGGAATACCGGACATATGTCTCTTTATAATGGAAGTGTTGAAAATGCACGATTCGCATGGTTTATGGGAGATGGTAATCTTCAGGACGGTAATCTTCTTTTTTACACTAAAGAAGGTGGAGGAACCCTACAGGAACGCTTAAGAATAAAACATAATGGTAACGTGGGTATTGGTACAAGTAGCCCTGATTCTAGACTACATATAGGTCTGAGTAATGGCGCACAATTAAGAGTCGATTACAATAACACTGGCGACAATTATTACGATGCGAACAAGCATATATTTAGAGGAAATGGCGGTTTTTCTGAAATATTATACCTCAATGGGGCGACTAGTAGAGTAGGTATTGGCACTACAATACCTACATCTAAATTAGAGGTGTGGGATATTACTTCAGGATCAGGAATAAGCCAAATGTTAAATCTTTCCAATGGGAGCGATGCGGATTTGAATTTCAAAGTCAGTCAGGTAGGGGCAACACAGAAATATTTCTCAATTAGTCCCAGCGTGGCGATCCCTATTGCTTTAGCTACTACTACGGGAGTGAATGTAGGAATTGGTACATCAACTCCAGGAGCAAAACTTGATGTGAATGGTATCATTCAGACTTATAATAAGGATGCAAATTTCGCGACATGGGATAATTTAAGAGTTTGGTCTGAGGGAGAAAATAGCTATATAGAATCGAATGGAGATGAGAAGGGGTTGGTTATTAAATCTAATGGGGGAAATAAGATTCTGCTGAAAAGTAAGGTGGGGGTAGGTGTAGAAAATCCACAGGAAAACTTAGAGGTAAATGGTACAATAAGATCTGAGGTATGGCGCCCTACAGGCTCAGAGCAAGATGATTTTTACTTGGATGTAGAACCAGGAACACGAATTTTAAGGACAAGAAACTGGAACACTTCGGCTCCAAACATAGGGGCGACAGGATTACATACGGGTGTAGGTTTTTTTGATGGTTCCGTGGGTATTGGTACCGCTAACTTAACGGAAAAACTTAATGTTAATGGCAGCATAAGAGCACAGGCTGTAAAAGTTAGTGCTGAAGGCTGGCCAGATTATGTGTTCGAGCCATCTTATAAGCTGCCGGATTTACAGGTTACAGAGCAGTTTATCAAAGAGAACAAACATCTTCCTGAAATACCATCTGCTAAAGAGGTTCAAAGCAATGGGATAGAACTTGGTCAAATGAATGCTTTGCTGCTGAAAAAGATTGAGGAATTGACCTTGCATTTGATTCAATTAAGTAAAAAAGTAGATGAGCAGCAGGCACAAATAATAAAGCTTAAAACCAGTAAATAACCTATCGCATATTTAAAATAAAATGAAAAAAATACTACTCATGCTTGGAGAACGCTTTGGCATAGCGGGAATTTTAATCCGACTTCGTATTTGCCCTTAACAGGCGGAACTCTGACAGGCGGTCTGGAAATTAACTCTCCATCTGGTCAATCTGCATTAAGGGCGATTGGAACTACAAGTAGTTTGTTGATTGGAAATGTTGGTAGCGGCGAGAATTATTATGATGCAGGTTCTTTCCACCAGTTTCAAATCAGGGGCGTTGAAAAGTTCTCAATTAGTTCGGCGGGGAACGCTGTTTTTGCAGGCTCCTTATCAGGCACCTCCGCCACCTTTAGCGGCAACATTGGTATCGGTACCGATAACCTAAGCGAAAAGTTAAATGTAAACGGCAATATAAGAGCCCGAGCAGTTAAGGTAAGCCCTGAAGGCTGGCCGGATTACGTGTTTGAACAGTCCTACAAACTTCCGGACTTAAAGGTAACCGAACAATTCATCAAAGAGAACAAGCATTTGCCTGAAGTGCCTTCAGCAAAAGAAGTACAGACCAATGGTATAGAATTAGGCCAGATGAATGCTATGCTTTTGAAGAAGATTGAAGAACTTACTTTATATCTTATAGAATTAAAAAAGGACAATGAAAAGATTAAGGAAGACAACAGGATGCAACAACGTGAAATCAACCAGTTAAAAAACAAGAAATGAAAAAACTAATACCTGCCTTATTACTAATGCTCGTTTGCCTGAATGCAAAAGGACAACAAACTATTACGTTTAATCAGCTTAAAGCAAATGATGCCCAACCACTTCGGTACGAAATTGCAAGAATATATATCGATGTTGTAAATTGGAACTGGAGTGGTACAGCCGAAATAGACTTGCTTGAAAGGCATTATTCCGCAGGTTTGAAAAAAACTTATATCATCTCTTATGGATACCAAGTGCCTCCGAGAGCTTATTTAAAGGATATGAGCGGAGAAGGTGCCAATAGTTTTCAACTGACTCTAGGGACCGAGGTTGTTGTTTCTGGTAATATTAAATATGTGCCCTTGTATGTAGATATAAAATATTACTCTGAAGTTAATGTCGTATTAAGAACCAACTGGCAAACTACTACAGATGCTTCTAATTCCAGTCAGGGGCGTTTGTATTATAATCAAGGCCCAACAGGACTAAGTATTCCTGATTTTGCAGCAGATGATATGGTACAACTGGCTAACAGGGCGGGGAGTACTATATTAAGCGGGAAGGTGGGGATAGGAACAACTACCCCTGGTTATAATTTGGAAGTTCATGGTGGTTCAAATGTCCTAAGACTTGTTGGGAACAATTCAACATCATCCTCTCCAAGTATTGATATTTATGATAACGTGCATGGAACTGAATTTGTGGCTTCAACGAGTGCGGGCAAAGTGGATCTTTTTTCATATAGCAATCATCCTCTTGCATTGGGGGCTGCTAATGCCGAGAAGATGCGAATATTGCCAAATGGCAATATAGGTATTGGGACAACGACCCCTGAAACGCAACTTCATGTCAACGGGATAACAACATCTAAGATTCTTACTTTGGCAGAGGGAACCACTCATATCGGTTATTTAGGTCGTGGAGGCTCAGTTACCGGCGGATGGAGTTCGCATCCTGATATACTAAGTTTGAACTACCTGGGGAGGGATTTTTCAATCGGCGGATGGAGTAAATCAAATAGCAACTGGATGGGATCTTCATTGTATATTAATTCAGATAACGGAAACGTAGGTATAGGGACCACAACAAATCTTAGCGAAAAGCTAAATGTAAACGGAAACATAAGAGCAAGAGCTGTTATAGTTACTCCGGACGGATGGGCTGATTATGTTTTTGACCCCTCTTACAAACTCCCCGATTTAAAAACCACCGAACAGTTCATCAAAGAAAATAATCATTTGCCTGAAATACCTTCTGCCAAGGAAGTTGAGAAAAGCGGAATAGAGTTAGGACAGATGAATGCCTTATTGTTAAAGAAGATTGAAGAACTTACACTTTACATGATCGGCCAAAACAAGGAACTGGCTGAGTTAAAGGAAGAAGTAGCGAAGCTGAAAGCGAAGTAGCAATTTTGGATAGATAAAGATTTCCTTACTTTTAGGGTTAATATCAACCTTAATCTTATCACTTAATGAAATCCTTATGTCTTTACTTTGAAGTGTTTCTGTTCATCTCAGGAATACTTAACCCACTTTTTGCCAAATCTGAAGATAAAAACAATACAACTCTTACTAAACATGAACTGCGGCTCTCTTATGATTTTTGGAATTACCTGATAGACACCAGAAAGGTAGACAGTGCAAGTAATAGATTTTCTCTGTCAGGTCCAAGGCTATCTCACGGTATTTCACAAACTTCAATGACGATTAATTCATCCGATGCATTCGGGGTTGCTAAGGTCGGTACATGGGCTAGTGCGGCTAATTACGCAAGGTTCGGTCACATAAATTACGATGGCACTTCCGCTTATGGATTCCTGCAGGATCCTGTAGGTGATCTGGCTTTAAAGGGAACCAATAAAATTGATTTGGAAAGCCCCCTGTATGGATCAACGGCGAATTTTACCGGTACCCTAACAGCATCTGAATTTGTAGGCTCATGGAATGGGTATCAGCATCAACAGGCCGATGATTTATATTATAGTATTGTATTTGATGCCTCTGCAGGGAAGTTGAGGTATGCACCATGGGAATCAATTAAAAGTAAATTGGGCTTAGGTTCGGCTGCGTATTTAAATGCTTCTCAAACTTCAATAGTGAACACCATCGTTCAAAGAGACGGGGTTGGTGATATTTCTGCCCGGGAATTTGCCATTACTAATCCCGCTATTCATAATTCGGATATGTCTGCATTTGCAGGGATATATAGTACTTCAAACCAAGTGACCAAGTTTTCCGCACAAGCGGTTAAAAGTTTCTTAGGTTTAGGTTCAGCGGCGTATTTGGATCCTTCGCAATCGACTTTAGCTAATACTCTTGTTCAACGGGATGGCGTTGGAGATATTTCTGCTCGTGAGTTTGTGATTACGAGTCCAACAGTTCACAACTCAGATATGTCTGCTTTCGCAGGAATTTACAGTACATCCAACCAGGTCACCAAATTTTCGGCAAATGCAGTGAAATCATTTTTGGGATTGGGTTCATCCGCGTATGAGAATTCTTTCGATTATTTAAAATTAGCGCCTAATGTTTATATGCCAACGCATGCATACTTTGCAATTGGTAGTAGTTCCGGCAGAAATTTTATTCAATCCCATGCGAGCCAGCCTTTAGATATTAATCCTTTAGGGAACGCTGTAACTATAAATGGTCAATCTTTAGGTTCAAACGCTTTTAGCTCAACTGCTTACTTGCCAGTGACTGGTGGATCAGTAACAGGGCCGTTGGCAATATCAGGTTTGGGTACTTTTTACGATGATCTCAATGTAGCTGGAAAAGGGATATTTGGCGGAGCTATAATACCCGGTGCTGATTCTAATCCAGCTGCGTATAAAATCAGGACACAGAACAATTATCTTGTATTTAATGGGGGAGCTAATGGTTATTCGTTCCAAAATCAGGATGGTACGGAGGGGGGATCTGTGGTTATGGGTGCCTTGAAAGGAACATCAGCAAATTTTACAAGTACGGTTACATCAGATGCCTGGCTGCAGTCGGTAACTGGGATTGTTCATAAAAATGACGTATCAACTAACAATACTTTCGGAATCTATTTTAGTAATACTGGTAGTCAGTCTTACGCGATATTCAAAGAATCAGGAGGATGGGAACACCCTTACCCAGACCTAAGAGTAGCCTTTCACACTGGAATAAAGATAGGAGCTCAAAGTATATATGGAGGCACCCGCTTTTATAACACAGAAACAATGTCAACTGAAATCATGAGCATAGGTAATGGGGACAATAACGTTAGAATTTCCTATGGTTTGCAAGCAGTCTCCGGGACGTTCAGTGGAAATGTAGGAATAGGTACCGATAATCTTACCGAAAAACTCAATGTAAATGGTAATATAAGGGCCAGAGCTGTTAAAGTTGCTGTCGATGGCTGGCCGGATTATGTGTTTGAGCCTTCTTATAAATTGCCAAATTTAGGAACTACTGAGCAATATATTAAGGAGAATAAGCATCTGCCGGAAGTGCCTTCTGCTAAAGAAGTTGAGACAAACGGAATAGAACTGGGGCAAATGAATGCCTTATTGTTAAAGAAAGTTGAGGAACTCACTCTACATCTCATCGAACAGAATAAACGCATAAAAAGCTTAGAAACTCTTATCACAAACCCTAAACTTAAACCATGAAAAATGTATTATTTATTTTATTAGCAATTTTGCTGTACATTTCTACCTCTGCTCAGGAAACTAACCAAATTCTTTACCTAAACAATGGAAGTTTTACCAATACATACAATGGTCCAGGAATACAAGGTGCAAACCTGATTGGACCTGGTGGATTCTGGGCCATTAGAAATGCCGCGAATAATTCCATCAACTTCGATGTAAACAACGGGGCGAGCCCATTAACTGCCTTAACTATTTTGCAAAATAGCTATGTGGGGATTGGTACAAGCAGTCCGTTTGCTAAACTGCATATCAAAGACGGTACTTATACAGGTACTCTTGCCTTAGGCAATGATGTTTATCCTGGTTTAATCCATTCTTCTGCGCTTAGTGGCGAATTCAGGATTGATAACCGTTCTTCGTTTATTGGATATATAACATTTTTTCCCAACGGACAGGGAAGTACTCAAGGAACGGAGGCAATGAGAATCAATCAATCAGGACATGTTGGTATTGGAACTCAAATACCAGGTTCAAAACTTCATGTTCAGTCGGATGCAAATACATCTGGAGCGCCTCATAATGCACAGTTGTTTATTACCGGAAATACCCATCCGGAGAAAAGATTATCTCTGGGGTATAATACCTCTTCTAATTATGCTGAAATACAATCGCAGGCTTATGCCGGTGCTTTTACGCCATTAACTCTTAATCCAAATGGAGGAGCTGTTGGTATAGGAACAACTAATCCGGTATCGAAATTATCTGTTGGTGATTGGTTTGTAGAAGGTGGAAACTCGAATCGCCTGACAAAAGACTTAATCGTTAGTCAGAATACGTATAACAGTCAAGTATTAGTTTCACATACAGTTGAACATAATTTATGGGCCAGTTATGCGACGGCTTATCATATTAATACATTAAATACTAGCGGGAGCCTGACAAATCGGTTTACTATTGATCCATATGGTAAAGTTGGGATTGGTACTACATCACCAAATTACAAGCTGGAAGTAAACGGTGATGTGGCTTTACCTTACACCGGAAAGTTGCTGTCAACAGAAGACCCAGGTAATTCTATAACTCTGCATAATGGTTATGGAGCGATGAAGTTTAATACAGCAAACCAAGACAGGATGGTAATAAATTATGCAGGGAACGTGGGTGTTGGAACCTCTACGCCGGGTGCAAAGCAGGAGATATATCTTGCAAATGGAGGGATAAATCAATTCAGACTCAATACAGGATTTAATGGAGGTAATTATATAGATATCAATCCTTATATAGCCGGAGTTAATAATGGGGGGTTCTCAATATCACAAAATGGGAGCATCAGATTAGTAATTGACAATTCTGGTAATGGCAACGTTGGTATTGGCACAACTACTCCAGGAGAAAAATTAACTGTTAACGGAAAAGTTCTTGCGAGAGAGATTAAAGTCACTCCAGACGGATGGTCCGATTATGTATTTGATCCTTCTTATAATTTGCCTGATCTAAAAGCTACCGAACAATATATAAAAGAGAATAAGCATTTGCCTGAAGTGCCTACTGCTTCAGAAGTCAAAGCAAACGGAATAGAGCTCGGAGAAATGAATACATTGCTTTTAAAGAAGATAGAAGAACTGACCTTACATCTGATAGCGCAAAACAAGCGATTGGATGAGCAGGATAAAAAAAATGCTGAACAGCAAAAAGAAATTGAACAACTGAAATCTAAACTGTAAGGTCACTATGAAAAGAATTCTTACAACTGTATTGGCAACTTTGGTTGCTGTTTATGGTTATGCGCAAAATACATATCCTTATCCTGAGAATGCGAATTTGGGAATTGGAACGACTAATCCGGAGGCAAGATTATCGGTGAAAAATACTGCTGCTTATGAGATTTCCACATTTAACTCTATTGCTACTGGCGGCTATCTCACGTTTAAAACTGCGGATGTTGTTAGAGGACATCTCCAATACGGGATGACGTTAAACGGTAATGGTGGTGGTACTCATATGTTATTAACCAATGCTGATGTAGGCGGGCACATTGCACTCCAAACAAGAACTTCGAGTGGCTTTTTTAATTCAAATGCTTTTATTGTAAACTCTAACGGAAATATAGGTACATCAAGTCCTATTCCAATTGGACCAGCTGCTTCTACCTTAGGAATCAACAGTACTAGTTCTGCCTATAGCGGTGGAGTTTCTTATATGGCAGATGGCCAAGTAAAAGGGTATACCTATTATGATTATGGAGCCATGGCACTTCAGGGTGCTGCAGGAGTTCCAATTAAATTTATGACAAATAATGCTGAAGTAGTTCGCTTAACTAAAGGAGGTAATATGGGTATCGGAACCACTATTCCTGAGGCCAGGTTGGCCGTTAAAAATACAGATGCTCACGAGATCGCAACATTTAATTCTAAGGCTACCGGTGGGTATGTAACCTTTAAAACTGCGGATATTGTTAGAGCGCATTTACAGTATGGATTAACCTTAGCAGGGGGTGAAAATGGTAATAACGTATTGATAACAAATGTGGACCAAGGAGGGAGTGTTGCACTTCAAACACGTACTGCGAGCGGAGGGCTTAATTCGCAAGCACTTGTAGTGAATTCAACCGGAGATGTGGGAATAGGTACTGCAACAACTGATGCAAAACTCACTGTAGCGGGTAGGATCCACTCGCAGGAAGTAAAGGTTTCCATAGGTGCAGGCGGCGGAGCAGATTTTGTTTTTGAAAAGGATTATAAGTTAAAACCGCTTGATGATGTAGCAGAATACATTTCAGTCAATAAACATTTACCAGAAATAGCTTCCGCTAAAGAAATGAAAAAGAATGGTCTTGAGTTGGGAGAGATGAATATAAAGCTGTTGCAAAAAATAGAAGAACTTACTTTGTATATGATAGAGCAGAATAAGGTTATTCAAATGCAAAATAAGCGATTGGATATTCAAAAGGGAGAAATCGATCAACTTAAATCTAAACTATAAGATCACTATGAAAAGAGATCTTACAAGTGCATTGGCAATGTTGGTTGCTGTTTATGGGAATGCGCAAAATACATATCCCTATCCTGAAATATTGGAACACCAAGTCCTAATCGTGTTTTTCATATCCATAATAATGTGAGTTATGGCAATAATTCCAATAATCAATTAGTGTTTAGAACGGGTGTATAGAAATGGTGAATCAGGAATTCTGCCGATTGATAATCAGTTGCCTTTGTACATGATTGAACAGAACAAACTGTGTCAGTAACAAAATGAGCGTATTGTAATCCTTGAAAAGCAAATCAAAAAGCAGAAACCATAATTTTATCGAAATGAAAAAAAGTATTACAACTGCCTTGGCAACATTAATCACTGTTTATGGGTATTCACAATATTTACCTTTAGCAGGGGGGACGCTAAGTGGGCAGTTAACTATTAATGTACCCCCTAATAACGGTGGAACTGTTAATATAAGACCATCTGCGGGTGACCACGGATATATAACTTTTACTGAAAATGCGGTTGCAGACAGATGGGCAATAGGTGTAAGTCCGGCAGATGGTAATTTTTATTGGCGGGTTCCTTATCCAACTTCAACGCCGGTCATGTCTTTAGGGACAAATGGAAATTTAAATTTAGCCGGTTCGATAATAGGTTCAACTGCAATGTTTAATAGCGGAGGTAACCATACAATGGAAGCGATAAGTAATCAAAGATATATTTTACAGCTTCGAAACGCTTCCAATGCATTCAATCCTAGCTACGGGTGGTGGCTAGGTCAGGATGATAGTGGGAAATTTATGGTCCACCTTGCCGGTAACGGTGATAAGTTCACAATAGAGCCAAGTGGAAATGCTACGTTTAACGCCCAGGGATCTGCTAATTCGGGTTCTATAAATATTGTAAGTCCAGATTCTTTTCTGAGGTTGAACAGTATAAATGGCACTAATGATAAGCAGAAATGGGACTTGAGAGCGATTAGTGCTTCCGGATATGAAGGTTTAGAATTTCGAACGATAAATGACGCTAATAATGTATTCAGCAGTAAAATGTTTATTAATCATAACGGCAATATCGGAATAGGAACAAATAGTCCAACAAATTATGGGGTAAATACAACTACATTAAGTATTGCAAATCCGATAGGCGGTAGTTTTCTCGATTTTTATAATGCAGGACTTAGGACAGGCCATATATATACCTCCGGAAAAAAATTTAGCATAAATACAGTGGTTCTCCCGGATGAGGTATTTCCTGACTTGGAACTTGGTACTGTAGGTGGTGTTAACATGACCTTGAAACCATTTGGGAATGTTGGTATTGGTACTGCCTCGCCCCAACATTTATTGCATGTTCAAAATAGTGCGGTGGGGTCAAATATCGCCAGATTTGCAAGCGGTGGCCCCGGTGGAGGCACCAGAGGTGTTACGATATATTCAAATGATAGCTACGTAAAGTTCCAAGTTTCTGATAATACTGGCAATATTGGAAACTGGGCAAATTTGACATTGAACCCCGATGGAGGCAATGTAGCTATTGGCACAACCAATCCTCAAGGCTACAAACTTGCAGTAGCTGGCAATGTAATAGCCGAATCTGTAAAAGTAGCCCTACAAGGCTCATGGCCTGATTATGTTTTTAAACAAGGTAATAAGCTCCTTTCCTTGCCTGAAGTAGAGAAGTACGTTCAAGAGAATAATCGCTTGCCTGAAATACCATCAGAAGCAGAGATTAAGAAAAATGGGATAGATCTTGGACAAATGGATGCAAAACTGCTGAGGAAGATAGAGGAGCTGACATTGTATGTGATTGAGCAGAATAAAGAATCTATGGAGTTACGTAAAATGTTGGAGGCTCAAAGCAAGCTAGTTCAGCAGCAGAATGAACGTATTGGAACTCTTGAGAAACAAATCAAAAAATAAGAACCTAATCTTATTACAATGAAAAAAATTATCACAACTGCTTTCGCAACTATGCTTGTTGTTTCTGGTTATTCACAAGCGACCAATACATTTCCTGACAGTGGCAATGTTGGTATTGGCACAACAACTCCATTCAGCGCTGGAGGTGCTGCAAAATGGCTAACCTTAGAAGGTAGCGCTTATTCGGGAGGTATAGTCTATTCTGCTAATGGCATCCCTAAGGGTTATTCATATTATAACAGTGCTACCGATGGATTATTATATCAAGCAGTAACGGGAGTTCCAATTACTTTTATGCCAAATAATGTTGCTGCATTAACATTAAATGCATTAGGAAATGCAACTTTTGCAGGCTCTTTAACCGGAACATCGGCAACATTTAGCGGTGCTCTAAAATTTCCAGCTTTTGACAGGGGCTTAGAGGAAAATACAAACGGTGGTATCTCGATTTTTTCAAACGAACTGAATTCAGGTTCAGGGGGTGTTAATGGTGATTTATATCTTGGATATAGACGAACTGATGCTATTAGAATTGTACCACCTACTTATTTTTCAAGTGGATTAATCGGAACATCTGCAACTTTCTCTAGCGATATTACAACTCCGGGAAGACTTATATTAACAAATGGGGCTTATGATGGAACATTGATTTTTGGCAATAATCCAACCTGGAAATCGGGGATATCTACCCGAGACGCTACAAATGCTGAGATGAGAATCTGGACGAACAGTCAGAATGCTATTTATTTTGCAAATGGCTTTGATGGATCTCAATCAGGAGCGACACTTCCTACTGATGGAATGAAATTCGCTAACAACAGTTTAGGGATTGGGGGATTCACGGTAAACGAGCCCATAGGATACAAACTTCACGTGAAAGGAAATTCAAAGTTCACGGATGCAGTGTTAGGCACATCTGCAACTTTTATAAATAGTATTAATGTGGGGTCGACTTCCGGAAACGGAATTTTTATAAATCAAGCTAGTGGAACAATCATTGGAAACTATTCAACATCTCCATGGCCTGGACAAAATAATTTATATGTTCAGGGAAGTAGCCAATTTATAGGGAATTTGACAGGAACATCAGCTACGTTTAGCAATAATATACATTCTACTATAGTGCCAAACGACATAGTAAACATCGGAACCATCTCCGGTTATCCTGGATATCATTTTGCGAATAGCAATGGATATTGGGGAATCAGAAGTGGGAGTGGTCAAAGCTTTAATATCGACACTTATAATAATAGCAACCCTATTAATGTTTTCAAGATAGCTCAAAATGGAAACGCAACATTTAGTGGAAATGTAGGGATTGGAGCAAACAATATAGACCCAGATGCAAAGCTAACTGTTGGTGGTAAGATTCACTCCCGTGAAGTAAAAGTAACAATAAATGCAGGGGCAGATTTCGTCTTCCATAAAGACTATAATCTAAAACCTCTCGCAGAGGTAGCAGAATATATCTCAACCAATAAACATTTACCGGAAATAGCGTCAGCTGATGAAATGAAAAAGGGCGGTTTGGACTTAGGTGAAATGAATATTAAGCTACTTCAAAAGATAGAGGAGTTAACCCTTCATTTGATCCAACAAAATAAACTAAATACCGAACAGAATAAATTAATTAAGCAACAAGGAGTACGAATTGAAAGTCTTGAAAAACAATTAAAGAAATAACAATCTAACCTTAATCATAATGAAAAAACTTATCACAACAGCCTTGGCAACCATGATTGCTATCTATGGGTATTCACAAACTGATTGTTTGCCTTTAACGGCCGGAACTGGGAGCCCGTTAACTGGAGGATTATATGGCACTAGTGTTTCATTAACTGGTTCTTTACAAACAGGAAGCACTTCTGATAATGACGGAATTTTATACTTTGGAAACAGTACAGTCAAATATTTACATCTGAATTCAGGAGGCTTTAGGTTTGCAACAGCTCCTTTGACCTTAGATGCTAGCTTATATACTTATAATAGTATTTACTTAAATAGCAATAATACTGATTTATTCTGGACGGCAACTGGTAATAAGGTTGGTATACGTGGATGGGATGGAAATATGCGCTTTTATACCGGTTCGGGAGCGTATACAGAAGCTTTAACAATTGATAACTCGCAAAATGCCAATTTTAATGGGAGTGTTAAAACACCTGCTTTGTACATTCAGAATAGCTTTATTGGCTCAGATGGTAGCGGTGAAATTGACTTAAATTATAACAATAGTGCTGTTGGTGGACTTTATTATTGGGGAGGAACAACAGTGCCTAAGTTTATTGTCGATAGACTTGGCAATACTACTTTGACGAATTCTTTAACAGGGACAAACGCAACCTTTAAAATCGACAATTTATCTTCTCTAGGTGGTCAAATAACGATTAGTAATGGACATGGTAATCAGAGTGGGGAAGTTCGGCTAAATCTAGCTAATGCTGGTGCAGTTAATTGGATAAAAGGGATTGTTACAGGAGCTAACACTAATTCAGGAAGTGCGATGGTTTTTGGGATTGCTTCTCAAAACTCTGATGGTGTTGAAAGAATGCGGCTTGATGCGAATGGAAATTTAGGCATAGGAACTACTACTCCAGGCTCAAAACTTCATATCCAGGCAAACGCTAATACTTCTGGTGCTCCTAACAATGCGCAAGTTGTAATTACAGGAGAAACATCACCTGAGAAAAGATTATCATTAGCATACAATACTTCATCTAACTATGCGGAGCTTCAATCTCAAGCTTACTCTGGGGCTTATACACCAATAATTTTTAATCCTAATGGTGGTGATGTCGCCATTGGGATAACCGATCCCAAAGGCTACAAACTCGCCGTAGCCGGAAAAGTCCGTGCAACCGAAATAAAAGTTGAAGCCTTACCATGGTCAGATTTCGTTTTTGAACCCTCATATAAACTTCCTGACTTAAAATCTACAGAACAATTCATTAAAGAGAACAAACATCTTCCCGAAATACCATCTGCTGCTGAAGTTGCGAAAGATGGCATAAACGTAGGAGAGATGAATGGGAAGTTGTTGCAAAAGATTGAGGAACTGACATTATATATGATTGAACAGTACAAACGATCAGAACAACAGGATAATATCATTCAACTACAGAATAAACGGATATCAAACCTCGAAAAGCAAATAAAGAAATAACAACCAACTTAGTGCACTGTATGGAAATACCTCTACTTTCCAGGAAGATGAGAATTCTACTACATGGCGGGGGAAAGTCCATAGCGCAAACGCTGCAATCGACAGGCAGATTTTTATTGGTACTTATAGTAATGTTGCCGCCATTCCTTCTCATAATTATGCATTAAATGACTGGACTGATCTGTATATCAATACTATTAATGATATAGACGGAGGTGTAACAAGATTCGGTAACACTATTTACGATACATTTGCAACATTTAATGAAAGTATTGGTATCGGAACAACAAGTCCGACAGCGAAGTTGCAAATAAATCAAAATTTTAGTGGCGCTGGACCAAGTTTATTTCTTTACCAGCCAAGTGGATCATGGGGAGCCCAATCTTGTATATAGATATATTCAACAAATTCTCATTCAGATGCACTTGATAGAAATTTTAAAGCATTTAATGTTGGTTTTATAGGATAATGCAGAGATTATGCAATCAGCCTATCCACGAAAAAATGCAGATGCAGTAACTCTGGACCTTGCAAATTTTCAACCGTCACAAATATGTAACAGAAGTATTTTGACCATTCCGTAAAAAGTTGTAAATTGTGCCTTAGTAAATCAGAAACGCAGTTTTTGCCCCGGAGCAGACGACTATATCCGAAGACTCATAATCTTTTGATCCCCAGGTCGACTGAGAAAGATCTCAAAGAAAGGGGTTCGTCGTTTAAAACCCCGTCCATGTGGTTTAACTCGAACAGCTCATTCTATTGAAAAACCATCGTTATGTATAGCCAACAGGTTCAATGGCCGGTAATGTTTCCCAAGCATCGTATGTGGGAACATGTTATATTCGATAAAGCTCCGCGACATGGATTGTTGTTTAGATATCTCAACCATTGAATCCTTTTGGAATCATTACTTTGGATGGAGCGGCCCCGTCAGTATAGTGACAAATAAAGACTTTGTCAATGTAAAAAATAGCCATTGTCTGTAAAAGCTAAAATTATATCGTTCGTATGAAAGATACCTAAATAAATACCAATGAAAGTAAGTTTTCATGGTGCAAGTTCTTGATTACTAATGAAGCGCATTTCTGGAAAATGTAATTGAAAATCCTTGTCTCCTAGCCCTCTTAAGCTTCTTCAATATCTACTGAATTGTCAATATAATGCAATATTTGGTAAGTTTCGGGGCGTATAGTTATATATTGCACTTTTGTAATGAAAGAGAATTGGATTTTGGTGTTACAAATATGCAACAATAGCTAACCTATCTATTGTATGTAATTGGTTATTAGCTGCTTGTGGTGTGTGGCTGTCTGACTGTTAATCAGAGGGTCGCTGGTTCGAGCCCAGCTTCGGGAGCAAAGCCTCACAGAAATGTGAGGCTTTTTTTCTATAAAAACGGCCTTTTTCGTGCCTTTTCGCATACTTTCGTCATCCTGACGATTTTGAGGCCTCCACAGCAATTCTAAATCTAGCAGACAATTTTGTTGAACTTCACGGAAAGGAGGTTACTGCAATCTCGGGTTTTCGATTGCCTATGAGATACTTAAAGTGCGTCCTATCACTCCTACCAAACAGGGGGGCATGTTCGAGACATGTTCGGACCAAGTCCACTATTTAGTGGACTTGGTCCGAACGTGGTACCTATTTAGTAGCGCTCATTCTCGTAAGAGGTACTGTTCTTTTTCGTACCTTATCTTATTCAAATCTATGCAGTTGCTACATTTGAATGGACGGAAGGTTAAGTCAAAAGATTTAACTTTATGGATATGTCAAAAATTAGAAAGCAGTATGATCGGGAGTTCAAGCTCATTGCTGTAGAATTAAGTAAGACCAGAGCGAATATGGTGTTATTGGCAAAGGAACTGGATGTTCGCCCCGAGCTTTATATACAACCTTTTCTCCTAGTTTTATGCAGGGTTATCTGAGCAAAGCAAATACTCTTAAGTACTGTTCAGGCTCCGTAAGAAAAAACTAAAAGCAGGTTCGCCTACGACTCTACATCCTTATTAACGTGTTTAGCGTCTGCGACTAGTTACTTTTTCTAGCTCTGTTTTTTATTATTTAACAAAGATATGAGCGTCTCGCTACGACCAGTGCGGGAATCAAGATATGAAAGTTGAAGTAAGATTGAGCGAAACGATAACAAAATGATAGCGTATTTTTTAAGACTCTTTGGATTGCTTCTGCTGCTCACACCATTGGCGTGCAGGCATGATAGCAAGCATAAAGTCGACAAATTTTATACCGAAAAAGGTGAATGGGATTCTGCCCGAATACCTTTTATCAAACCCTATGAGGCTGTGATATTCGGAAAAAAATATGGCTGGTGCATGAATTTGGTAGCATTAAAAGATGGAAATTCAATGCTTAGCCGTATCAAAAAAGCGACTGTCCTGAATGGGCTTATTTTAGTTTACACCGGTAGCACGCAGCTAATGGGCGTTGAAGTAAAAGAATCCTGGTGGATTGTCTCCCCGCCCCGTAAGATTGAAAAAGGGTTTAGTGGCCACCGGCAATATAGGACTTATCTTAAAGCACTAGGATTCAAAAAAGAGCCGCGATTACATGATATGCAGGTGATTGCATCATATTACGAGGATCATGATACGATGGCCTGGGGTGCTTTGGATTGAAAGGGATAGCTTTGCAAGTTGGGTCAGTATGATTACGGGGCCAGATTTTATGACCCGGTGATTGAGAGATGGAGCACCATAGACCCACTTGCCGAGCAGATTCGCAGGCATTCACCATATAACTATGCATTTACAATCCTATACGCTTTATCGACCCTGATGGAAGAAAGCCCAATGACTGGGTAAACTATGTTGGAAGCGATGGCAAACAAATTATTTATGATAAAGAAGTGAAAACAAGTAGCGATGCAGGATCGATGGGTTTCACGGTAGAAGTTTAGTTCGGAGAAACGTCCTATATCTTTTGGTTGTTCTCTCCTTCGGAGTAATGTTCGAACTAGGTTGATATAACCTAATTCTCTAAATCCTCGATAAGTAATTCGAGAAGCGCCCAGCTTCGGGCGCAAATCCTCACAGAAATGCGCGGCTTTTTATATGCAAAAAATTGGATAAAATTGCTGGCATGCTTTTAGATTAGATTTAGCAAATCATCCGATATGAAAATCATTAACCTCCCCAGCGCATACCTCAAAGAGCAACTTTGTATTAAGATACAAAACTTCCTTATAAGGAACATGACTAGTTATATAGACAAAGTTGTTGTTTTACCTAGAACCTTATCCGTAATCACAAAAAGAATGTTAGAAAATCCAACGATTGAAGAAGCAGCTATATTAAACCAACAGACGTTTTCCCTGAAAAGGTAAAACAGATAGCTTGATAGTTGTGATGGCAAGTCTGGGTTAAGCGGTGAGTTGTCTTTGCAGCCGGCTGACTAAGGTTTGTTCATCAAAAGGTTTAGACACAATATCGTTCGCTCCGAAAGAGGAAATTGAATTGTAAATGTCAGACGATCCGGACATAACTACTACAGGAATATGACTGGTTTTAGGATTGTTCTTGAGTTCCTGACAAATAATTCGTCCATCAGTCTCTCCCAAATAAATATCTGTTAGAACCAAATGAGGTTCGAAATCCTCCACGATGGTGCATATTCCCTGTCCATTTGAGGAGGTGAGCACTTCGTATCCCCGATATTCTAGTAAGAGCTGAACCGTGTCTCTTACTATATCATCATCCTCTATTACCAAAATCCTTCGTTTCATTTCTAATTGTATCAATAAAACAGCAGCAAAAAAAATGCCGTTTTTGTAACAAATGTTAACAACTGTGTTTTTCTGGATAACTTTTGAAACGGGCTTTGTATTTAGCAATCCTCGCACTTGAAGTTATCAGAGCTCACGCGCGATGTGTGAATTCTTATAAGGCTTTGGGGCTCCAAAGCCGAAAATACCTCCTATTTTTTATCAGAATGCACCCTGAATTTGGCATATATAAGCTATTTCTTTGTCTTACCAAATTATAAACTTTCGAAAAATGAGATCTAGACATCCCCCTTAAGGATCTCACTTTAAATGTGTCGTCGCATTTTTAAGTGAATTACTAGTATGTCGTAGGATTTAATGATTCCCTTGAACGTGGGTCCTGAATCTTAATCGACCGAAACCATATTTCTAACCAATTATAAAGCCATGAGAAAAATTTTACTTACATTAACTATTGTCTGTTTTTATCTAACAGGGTTAATCGCACAGGTACCGAATTTGCCTACCAAAGGAGCTCTCAGCGAAACCATTCTCTCATCCAGAACCTTTTCTAACTCCACGCAGGTGGACACAGTGCTCAGGCCAAAGGCCTTGCCCTCAAGCTACACTCTTGAAGTTGTTGGAAAAGTTACTTCTGCTACAGGTCGAGGACTCGATATCGAAGGCAGAAATTCAAGCGCGAAGGGCTTCCGGCTTTCGCTGGATGCTTCCAACTTAAAAGAATCTTCTTCTCTGAGTTCTATTCAACCGCTCTCACTTTCCAGGGCCGGCGAAGATCACACTGTTCGTATTGCGGTGAGAAATGATTCGGCACATATTTATCAGAATGGTGCATTTATTCAGTCGCAAAGTCTTAAAGGAATTCAGGATATTATCGGAGGTGTAGAAGGACCTATACAGGATGCGGTCGCCGGACCAAATCTCGTACCGAACTGGGCCGGTACCACCGGTAATTATGCAGGTAAACCAAGTGATTATGGTTGGTCTTACACAGGCACAACTTCCAACAACTTATTTAATATCGCGAACTCAGGTAGTGGGTCCAGGTATATGGACGTGAATTCTACGTCCAATACGCATACTTACAATGGGACCACTTATAATGGACGGGTATTGTATATTAGATGGGATGCGAATAATATCGCCAATGCCGTATATGTCTTACCTGTTACGCTTGAAGCGAATACCACCTACGACTTTTCTATGCTCCATGCATATGTATCCAATAGTACCGGAGCCAAAACCATAACAGTTGGTGTTGGTAAAACGAATACTGCTAGTGGAAGATATGCTACCAAGGTTTTCAATGCCGTCGGAACCAGGGATTTAAAACGAGAAAGTTTTGTATTTACATCGCAGGAAGCAGGAACCTATTACCTGACCTTTACCGGGCCATGGGGCTTGTTTTCCATCGCAGAACTGTCCTTAAATAAAAACCTTCCCGGGTCATATATTGCGAACTGGGCAGGTATAGCGCCGAATACTGCCGGAAAACCCAGTGATTACAGTTGGAGCTATACGGGCACTACGTCCACTACATTATTTGCAGTTGCAAATTCTACAACCGTAGGCACATCACGGTATCTTGATGTAAATGCCTCATCGGGTTCGAACTTACATACATATAACGGCTCTACTTATGTTGGCAGAGTATTTTATATAAGATGGGATAACAGCTCACTTTCAACTGTCGCGTATAATTATCCAGTGATGCTGGATGCGAACACAGCATACGATTTCTCTATGCTTCATGCTTATGTAGCCAATGCTACAGGGGCAAAAACGGTCACAGTAGGTATTGGAAAAACCACAGCCGCAGCCGACCGCTTTGATTCTCATATTTTTACTACCAGTGGTACCCGGGATCTGAAAAAAGAAGATTTCATTTTTACTTCAAAGGAAGCGGGCTTATATTATATAACAGTTACCGGCGATTGGGGGATATTTTCAATCTCGCAATTATCTCTAAATAAGATATTGGCTAAGCCGCGATTCGTCTTTGGTAAGAATTATCCAAGTGGTGCTGTAAATATGACGATTACTTCCGTAACCTACGAAGAAGGCGCTTATGCTCCAACAGGCGTTATTGCCGCTGCCAAACAAAACTTAACAATTACCGGCGCTATGGCGAGTTACTTGCCGACCGTAAATACGAACTTTATTGTATCCGGAAAAACGGATCTTCATCTCACCGGCGAATATTCCCCGCTTATAAACTCAACGGTGGAACTCAACTCAAACGATTCCTGGTTGTTTTTTGATAATATTAACCCTTCAGTGGTGATAGCAAACTGGCTTGATGATATAAAAATTAGCGGTGCTGTTGCTGTGAACAATACAAACGTTAGGGTTGCCATTTATAAAAACGGTACAGTTGTGATTCCTAATGGAAATCAGACATCAAGTCAGGCATTGCAAGTGTTTACGCAGGCAAATCTGGCCGGAACTTCCCAGCCTTACGCAATAGACGTATACAATAATAGTTTAGGTGCTTTTGATAATTCCATCAAGTCGTTCAAATTAAAAAGAGGTTATATGGCTACTTTGGCAAATAACCCTGATGGATCTGGATACAGCCGGGTGTTTATTGCCAACGATGATGATTTAATTGTAAACACCATGCCTACCGGCTTGGATGGAACCGTGTCGTTCATCCGGGTTTTCAGATGGGATTGGATAAGTAAAAAAGGCAAAGCGGGTTGGTCGCCGGCTAAAATAAACGCAACCTGGTATTACGATTGGAACATCGGGGGAGGAGCTTCAAGTACTTATGACTATGCAATTATCCGTCAAAACGGTGGCTGGCCGTCATGGACAGATATAAAAAATAAAACTAACGTAAATCATCTTCTTGGATTTAACGAGCCCGATCGTCCCGATCAATCCAATATGACTGTTGATCAGGCAATTGCTCAGTGGCCAGAAATGATGAAGTCGGGCCTGAGAATTGGTTCTCCCGCTCCTGCGACTCCTGAAAATGCCTGGATAACAGATTTCATGACCAAGTGCAACCAGTTAAACTACCGGGTGGACTTTGTCGCGATTCACTGTTATTGGGGAGGTCTGACTCCGCAACAATGGTATTCAAAGTTGAAGTCTATCTACGACAGAGTGAAGCGTCCGCTTTGGATAACCGAATGGAATAATGGTGCCAACTGGACCACAGAAACCTGGCCTGCCGATCAGGAAGGACAATTTCAAAAGCAATTGAGTGATATAAAAGGTATTCTCGGAGTATTGGACACTGCCTCTTTCGTTGAACGGTATGCTATTTACGACTGGGTAGAGAATAAGCGTGCGATGGTGTTGGCGGATACATTAACCCCTGCCGGAAAATATTATGCAGCTAATAAATCAAATTTTGCTTTTAATCCTTCAAAAGCTTATATCCACAATTGGGCACTTTTATCTCCTACAGCTAGTTTTACCATTAATAGCGACGATTATTCTAAGATTACCTTACAGTGGTCGGACGTAAATGTAGAATTAGGTTCAAAATATGTTCTCGAGCGAATGATTGACGGAGTAGACGCAAGCTTCATTGCCGTGCAGGAATTTACTGCTTATACGCGGGGCGGTACTCTGACTTATGTTGATAATGTTTATAATAAGGCAACTTATAGAATAAAAGCGTACAACCTTGATGGAACTCAATTTGCGTATTCCTTAACTAATACCATTGTAACTAAAGATGCTACACCTGTTGCACCTACCTCGGTTACAGGAACTGCTCTTTCTGCTTCTATTAATAAAATAACCTGGAATGCAGGAGCTAACGCGCGTTCGTATAACTTAAAAAGGGGGACAAGTTCATCGGGACCGTTTGCCACCATTTTGGCTCGTACCACTTTGCTGGAGTATCAGGATGAAAATTTAACTCCGAGCACCAATTACTATTATGTGGTTACCTCCTTAAATTCAGCAGGGGAAAGCGCCAATTCGACAGTTCTATTGTTAAGAACAAAAGATTTGGTCGCTCCGGCTGCGGTGCAAAATCCTCATATTGCTTCGGGTGATACTAAAATTGCTTTAACATGGGATTTTATTTACGATGCGAAATACGAGATCTCACGATCTGCTACCCAGACAGGTACGTATTCAGTAATCGCGACAGATGTAGACGCAGTTCGCTATGAAGATATAAACAGGGTGAACGGCACAACATACTACTACAAAATTGTGGCCTATAATGCTGCGGGCAGAAGTCCGGAAACATCGGTTTTAGCCGGAACTCCAGTTCTTGGTCAGCAACTTTACATAAGCTTTGATGAAAGCACTGGTACATTTGCACAAGATCTTTGGGGTGGATATAATGGCACACTAGGCTCAACAGTAATCCACAATACCGGGTATAAAGCGGGCTCAGTTCAATTGGATGGTACTTCAACCTCATACGTTAATCTGGCCGATTCGCCTGTAAAATCTTTAACTGATTTTACGATTTCTACATGGGTGAAGATGGATGCATTATCAAATTGGATGCGAATTTTTGATTTTGGAACAGGAACTGCCAACTATATGTTTCTGACACCGCAATCAAGTGTCAGCGGTGGTGTTTCAAACGTTCGATATAGTATTAAAACTGGTGGTGTTGAGCAAACGGTGAATTATGCATATACATTCCCGCTTAATACATGGACGCATTTTGCCATCACCCAATCCGGAGATACCGCCAGGTTATATGTTAACGGTACGTTAGCAGCTTCGAATAACGCCTTAACCTTTAAACCCGCGAATCTCGGAATCACAAATCAAAACTACGTCGGCAAATCGCAGTACAATGATCCGTTGTTAAAAGGCTCGGTCGATGAATTTAAGATCTATAACTACGCGTTAAATGCGCAAAATATCAGCAATCTGGCTAACGATCTGCCTTTATCAGCGGAAATGGCCGTAAATAAAAATGAGGGGCTAAACTTGATTGCCGCTGTCGCTGAAGCTGCAGTAATCCAAGTATATCCTAATCCAGCTACATCCTATATTTACATTTCGGGGCTTGACTCTAAAGTGTGCGATTACGGATTGTTTGATCTTCTTGGTAAGCAGATTGCCCGGGGTATAGTAAAGGATTCAAAAATCAGCCTACCTGATTACCTGATAAATGGAGTTTATGTACTTCAGTTAAAAAATGCGGGGGAAGTTTTGCTGAAAAAGCAGATAATTATTAATAAGTAATATTTTTTCTGTTCAAAAAAGGAGGCTCATTTCGGGCCTCCTTTTTTTTATGGATATCCCTCAAAAAATTAGTCTGTACGAAGTCCATCATTCAGCTTTTTTTAAGAGTATAACATTCTATTTTTGGTGTCGTGTTTCCGTCGGGGAATAGCGCATATAACTCAGGAAAAATTGAAATTAAAAAGCAGAAAACAGATGAAAGCACTGACCCTATTTTTTTCACAGCTCATTCTTCTTTGCAACATTGCGGCCGCTCAGAAAATTACATGGACTTATTCAACCCAAAGCACCCAATGGGTGAATAAAGCAGGTGTGTCTTTAAGTAGCAAGTACACAGAAAAGGCGGATATTGTACTATATCCAGGCGAGAGGATGCAAAGAATAGATGGCTTTGGGGCCTGTTTTAATGAATTGGGATGGGAGGCCCTTCTTAGCTTACCCGGCTTGGAAAGAAACAAGGTTCTTAACAATCTTTTCTCAAAAGAGGGTGCTAACTTCACTTTATGTCGTATGCCTTTAGCATCAAATGACTACTCCTTGAGTTACTATTCATACAATGACGTGCCAGAAGATTTTGAAATGAAAAATTTCAATATAGACAGGGACCGTTACATCTTGATCCCTTATATAAAGGCAGCGAAGAAAATCAAACCGGATTTAAAAATATGGGCTTCTCCCTGGGCGCCACCCAGCTGGATGAAGGTTAACAACCATTATGCAATGGGCGTTAATAGTAAAGTAAAAACAATGGATCCGGGAAAATTTATTGCAAACAATGCAACTGCATTTAAAATGGAGAACAGGTATTTAAATGCCTATGGCCTCTATTTCTCGAAGTTTGTAAACGCCTATAAGAAAGAGGGAATTGACATATTTGCCGTAATGGTGCAAAATGAGCCTGTTTATCAACCTCACTGGCAAAGTTGTACATGGCGGCCCGACGATTTAGCCTTTTTTATTGGAAAGTTTTTAGGGCCTCAATTTCAAAAAGACTCTATTAAGACCGAAATCTGGTTGGGTACAGTTAATTCGGGCGATCCCAACTTTAGCCGCACCATACTTAATGAGAAGGATGCGGCAAAATTCATAAAGGGAATAGGTATGCAGTGGGATGCCAAAAAAGCTGTCGCAACCATTCATGATGAGTATCCTTCCTATCCGATTATGCAAACCGAATCCGAACGTGGGAACGGAGAGAATAACTGGAAGTCGGCGGAATACACATGGTCATTAATGAATCAATACATCGGTAATGGGGCAGGTAGTTATATGCACTGGAACATGGTGCTCGATGAAACAGGAAAAAGTACCTGGGGATGGGTACAGAATATGCTTATTTCGATAAACAAAAAAACAGGGGAGATTAAATATAATCCTGAGTATTATCTAATGAAGCATTTAAGTCACTTTGTTTTGCCCGGCGCTTATCGATTAAAAACTTCAGGAGGAAAAGATCATCTGGCATTTGTTAATCCAAACGGCGATTTGGTTGTCATGATAGTCAATCAGGAATCAAATGATAGAGAGACAAGCATCGGGCTTGGCGACAAAGGTGCAAAGTTCATGCTTAAAGCAAAATCTATTAACACACTTGTTTTGCATCAGAAATAGGTTTGCATTTTAACTTATCGCTACTGCTTAAAAAAAACATCTTATAAACTTCCTTGATAAAAAGATTGAAACCTCGTTCATGTACTTGACGAGGGTTTTTTGCAATGTATCCCCCCTCTGATTGACCATTCTGCCTCTCTCATAAGGTATGATTATTAGCGATCTTAGTGATGTTCGAACACGAGAATTCTTTGTTCCTTTCTTGTAAAATGATTGATGATTAGAAGAGGCTTTTGCCAATTGTAAAAATAAAGCCATAAAGATGAACTGTCGATTTAATTCTCGCGAAGTTGGGGTGCCTGAGATGTATTTCGGGTAGTCACAGGAAAATAGATCTGGCCCTTAATTGTGGCAAAATCGAAATTTTACAAAAGTTAATAGATGAAATGAGAGTATAGAATTTCATTTTATTTGTCTTGCTGATAACATGCAAGCAAAAAAAGTGGATGACTTTGAAGAAGATGACATTTTGCCTTTCGGTATTAAACTGAAAGTGTCGGAAAAATCGATCTGGAAAGTTGGGAAGCTATTAAGATCGCAATTGAAAAATTGGAAAAAGACTCTGATTCTTTATAAGTCAAATCTATACTCAGTATCTCATCAATTACATGATTTACTTTCAGTATAAGATGCAAAATAAAACTGTAGATTTTTCTAAGCTGTGGGATAAAGTTTGTAATGGCGATCAGGAAGCATATGCTACCCTACATTCTTATTTGTATCCCGGCCTTTTTGTTTATGCAAAAGGCATTTTAAAAGACGGAGATCAAGCTAATGATCTTCTGCAGGATATGTTCATAAAGCTATGGCTTAAAAAAACGAGCATTGGAAAGATAGAAAACGTGAAGTCGTATTTTTATACAAGTGTTCGTTCCATTACTCTTAACCATATAAGACGCACCAAGCTGCAGGATACGAAACTAGCTTCACTCATCTTTACTGATATTCAGTTCTCGGCAGAAGACATAATAACAGAAGAAGAAAGCAACAGAAAGCTCAAAATAGTGATAAGTAATGCCTTAAATAAACTCCCTTCGCGCCAGAAAGAAATTGTTTTCCTTCGATTTTATGAAGATATGGATTACAATCAAATAGTAGGTGTAACCGGGATAAAGTATCAATCCGTAATAAATCACGTTTACAAGGCCGTTCAAACCTTACGTGAGGAATTCAGATACAGGGCGGAGCTATTTGTTGCATAAGTTACAAGATCCTGTTCTGATTGCTAGAGGTGTCTTTTTGAGGCACCTTTTTTTTATCCCTTTAGCTCGCATTCTGAATTATTGATTTTTTTTCGAAAGATTGAGTAGTAAACGGGCTTTGTTGTGTCATGATATTAAAACTATGCCGGCCTTTAAGTATGCATAAAGTGCTGGCCTTCAATTTTTTAAAATGGAACTTAGATTAAATTACATTTCTCAGCTTTCTCTGCATGAGCAGTTGCGACAACGGATTACTGACTTTATTGAAAGAGGAAAACTAGGTAAGTCGTCGGTGCTTCCATCGGTAAAGGAATTAAGCCAAACCTTGGCGGTATCTGAAGTAGTGATTAAAAAAGCTTATGATGATTTGCTTGAAAGCGAAACGATTGTTTATAGAAAAGGTCTCGGATATATAGTGAACGATTGATTCAATTTTATCCAGAAGGTAAACGCCATTTGGCCGGTTACCCGAGGACTGAACTGGCAGCATTGGCGCCGCCAAAATTTACATACCCCGGATCAAATATCTGATTGACTCCCCAAAAAAATCCCTATAAGTCCCTTTCCCTGCCGGCCCGATTTACCCTAATAGATTTTATAATCCTATAACATTTTCGTGCTTGACCTTAATAAATCGCGGTATTTGGTGTTTTTTCTTAATACTAAATTTGAAATTCGGACGATAATATTTTGTTAAATCCCCCCTATGATTGTGGTTGTTTGCCCCTCACACACCAGCTTGTTTTTGGCTGACCTTAGCTATTGTTTATAAACCTTAAACACGGCCGATTTTTTAAGACAGAACATTAAAAAGTATTTCTTATGAGTGTAAACTTACAATAGTCAATATTTTTTCATACCAATTAAACCCAAAAAAGAGTAATATTTATGTGTAGTAATTACCGCACGCACTGGTGGATTAAGCTAGGCTTAATTTTGCCCATTGTTTTATTGGCAGTTTGCGTAGCCAATGCCCAGGTCACAGTTAAAGGAAGGGTTACAGATAACAGTAACGAAGCTTTACCCGGCGTGACCGTCAAAATTAAGAACTCATCGAATGGTGTAACAACTGACGTGGATGGGAATTATTCTATTTCTGTTCCGGATAATGCCGCCAGCCTTGTGTATAGCTTCATTGGATTTATAACTCAGGAAATTCCGACTAATGGCAGAACAATTATCAACGTAAGTCTTGTACCGGATACCAAATCACTGCAGGAAGTAGTAGTTGTTGGATATGGTACGCAAAAAAGGGCAACTTTAACAGGATCGGTTTCTGATATTAAAGGCGCAGAA